>JAEYUH010000229.1 GCA_023432725.1 Actinomycetes bacterium
TGTCGGTGGCCAGCCACAGCGCCAGCACCACCAGGCCCATCATCAGCGCGTCGTTGTGCGCCCCGCCCACGAAGTCGATGATCAGCAGCGGGTTGGTGGCCGAGAACCAGGCGGTCATCTGCGGGTCGGCGCCCAGCCGCCTGGCCAGCCGCGGCAGCAGGTAGACGATCAGCGCGACCCCGACCAGGGCGGGGATCCGCATCCCGACCGCGGACAGGTACGGGTTGTTCTGGAACAGCGCCACGATGCCGTGGTTGATCTCGAGGCTGAGCGGCGGGTACATCGAGGTGTGGTACCGCCAGGCCCAGGCGAACTGGTCGGCGAAGGCGCCCGGCAGCACGCTGATCGGGTGCTCGTACGGGCTCAGCCCGTTGCGCAGCAGCCAGCCGAGCGCGGCGTAGCCGTACGCGTCATGGCTGAAGATCGGCGGGGCGAACAGCAGCGGCAGGCTCCAGATCAGGCAGATCGCCCAGTGCTTGACGTGCAGGTACAGGGTGGGACGCATCCGGAACCACGCCTCGACCAGCAGCCCGACGCCGGCGATCACCAGCGCGGTACCGACCACCCGGGCCGGCCAGGTGTCGAGCCCGAGGGCGCGGATCGGCCCCCACCAGGGACTGTTCTGCGGCAGGTACGCGGGGGTCAGCGAGCCGAGGAAGATCAAGGTGGTGCCGAGGAACCCGCGCCGCACGGCGGGGTACCGCCAGGCCTGCGCGAGATCAGGGCCGATCGCTGCCAGGCGTCGGCGACGCTCGTCCACCACGTAGGAGTTCCTGTCCAGTTCGAGAGGGTGCGAACAGCCTAACCGGCTGCACCGAACGCGGTCCGTCCAGGTCGCGGGCTCCCCCGGGGTGCTCCGGCAGGGCTGCTACCTTGGTCGCCATGACCGCCCGGCCGACCACGTTCGCAGCCCTGTGCTGTCGCGTCGCCGCGCGCGCCCTGATGTGTCGCGCCTGCTGAAACGCGCCCGCACCCACCCCACCACCGCCGGGCTCGTGAGGCCCGACCGGTTTCCCGCCGTCCTGGCCCTGACGAGTCCCCGACTTTCGAGGAACCATGGCCACCACCCCCAAGCGAACGGCCCGCGCCGAGGGCCAGTGGGCCGTCGACGGCGCCGCCCCGCTGAACGCCAACGAGGAGTTCAAGGCCGCTGACAACGGCCTCCACGTCCGACAGCGGATCGAGACCATCTACGCCCGGCAGGGGTTCGACTCCATCCCCGCCGACGACCTGCACGGCAGGATGCGCTGGTGGGGCCTGTACACCCAGCGCCGCCAGGGCATCGACGGCTCCCGCACCGCCGACCTGACCCCCGACCAGCTCTCCGACCGGTTCTTCATGATGCGGGTGCGGCTGGACGGGGGCGCCGTCACCACCGGCCAGGTCCGGGAACTCGGCGAGATCTCCAACGCGTTCGCCCGCGGCACCGCCGACATCACCGACCGGCAGAACCTGCAGTACCACTGGATAGCGATCGAGGACGTCCCCGAGATCTGGCGGCGGCTCGAGGCGGCCGGCATGCAGACCACCGAGGCCTGCGGCGACACCCCGCGGGTGATCCTCGGCTCGCCGGTGGCCGGCATCAGCGCCGACGAGATCATCGACCCCACCCCGGTCATCAACCAGATCGTCAGCCGCTTCATCGGCGACGAGTCGTTGTCGAACCTGCCGCGCAAGTTCAAGTCGGCGATCACCGGCCACCCCAGCCTCGATGTCGTCCACGAGATCAACGACGTCTCCCTGGTGGGGGTGGTCCACCCCACGCTGGGCCCGGGCTACGACCTGTGGGTGGGCGGCGGCCTCTCGGTGGCGCCCCGGCTGGCGCAGCGGCTGGGCACCTTCGTGACCGCCGAGCAGGCCCCCGACGTCTGGCACGCGGTGATCCGGATCTTCCGCGACTACGGCTACCGCCGGTTGCGCAACCGCGCCCGGCTGAAGTTCCTGCTCGCCGATTGGGGGCCGGAGCGCTTCCGCGAGGTGATGGAGACCGAGTACCTCGGCTACCGGCTGCCGGACGGCCCGCCGCCCGCGCCGTCCACCCTGCCGGCCGACCACCTCGGCGTCCACGACCAGAACGACGGCCGCAAGTACGTCGGGTTGGCGCCCACCGTCGGCCGGGTCAGCGGCGACATCCTGATCGCGCTGGCCGACGCCGCCGAGGCAGCCGGCGCCGGCCGCGTCCGGTTCACCCCGCACCAGAAGCTCCTGGTGCTCGACGTCCCGCCCGACGGGGTGGACAGGTTGATCGACGCCGTGGCACCGCTGGGGCTGCGGGCGGCGCCCAGCCCGTTCCGCCGCGCCACCATGGCGTGCACCGGCATCGAGTACTGCAAGCTCGCCTTCGTCGACACCAAGGACACCGCGGCGCGGGTGGTCGGCGAGCTCGAGCAGCGACTGGCCGACGTCCCCCTCGACCGGCCGATCAGCCTGCACGTCAACGGCTGCCCCAACTCCTGCGCCCGGATCCAGACCGCCGACATCGGCCTGAAGGGCCAGCTGCAGAAGAATCCGGACGGCACCGAGGAGTTCGCCTTCCAGGTGCACCTGGGCGGCGGGCTCGCCTCCCTCGACCGGGACGAGGCCGGGCTCGGTCGCACCGTCCGCGGCCTGAAGGTGACCTCGGTCGACATGCCCGACTACGTCGAGCGGGTGACCCGCAACTACCTCGCCGGTCGGGAACCGGACGAGACCTTCGCCCACTGGGCGCACCGGGCCGACGAGGAGGCACTGCGATGACGGTTCTGGTCGGACACGGCCCCGGGCGCACCCGGTCGGCCGGGGAGTTGCGGGCGATCGCCGA
>JAEYUH010000225.1 GCA_023432725.1 Actinomycetes bacterium
CAGGAAGTCGGTGAGCACGCTCCGGATCGCCGCGGACCCGTCCGGCCACCCCTGCCCGCCGTACACCGAGGGGACGGGGTTCGGTGAGCCGATCATGTCGAGGTTGAGGTAGAGAAGGGTCGCGTCGCGGGCTGCCTGGTCGAGGTGGGCGACGTAGTGCTCGGAGCCGTGCAGGCCGTCCTCCTCGCCGCCCCAGAAGGCGAACCGCACCCGGTGGCGCGGCTCGACCCCCAACGCGGCGAACTGCACCGCGGTCTCGAGGACTGCCGCCACCCCGGTGGCGTTGTCGTTGATCCCCGGGCCGTCGGCGACGCCGTCCAGGTGGGCGCCCAGCACGATGGTCTGCCCGGTCTCGCCCGCGGTGTCGGCGAGCAGGTTCTCGGTGGCGACGCTCGTCACCGTGGTCTCGACGGCGATGGTGAGGACGGTGCCCGGCTCTGCGGCCCACGCGGCCCCGACCGCGAAGGTGGTCGCCACCACCGGCACGCTCGCCGGCCTGCCGAGTGTGCCGGAGAACAGCCCCGTCCGGTCCGGGCTGTCACCCTGGTTGAACACGACCACCGCGGCGGCCCCGGCTACGACCGCGTTGCCCACCTTGGCGGCGAACGAGCAGGTGCCGCGCTGCACCAGCGCAATGCTGCCGCGTGGGAAGCCGGTGAAGTCCGCAGGCTCGCAGGCGCTGGTGGTCGTCCGGCCGCCGTCGAGGCTCACGTCCACGGCGACCACGGCGGCCGTCACCGCTCCCGATCCGGAGTAGGCGAGCGGACGGTGGTCGCGCAGGGCCGCGTACTCGGTGCGGGCGGGGGCGGTGCGCAGCAGCGTGGCAGTGGTGAACTCGGGCTTGTCGTAGCTGAACTGCTGGCGCTCGACCCGGTAGCCGGCCTGCTGGAGGGTGGAAGCCACGTAGTCGGCAGAGGCGGCATAGCCGGCAGTTCCGGCGGCGCGGTTCCCGCCGTTGGCGTCGGCGCTGAGCTGCAGCGCCTTGAGGTGCGCGGTGAGTGCCTCGGTGGTCAGGGCGGCACGGAGTCGCTCGGAGTTCACCGGGGCTGGTGCCGGAGCAGGCGCTGGGCGTGCCAGGACTGCCACCACGACGACCAGCGTGAGGGACGCGACCACAGCCGCCGCTGCGACCACTGACCTCCGGGTGGGACGCGCCACGCACCGACGCTACCCGGCCGCCCCAGCCGCGGCCCTTCTCTCTGGGGTGTTCAGCGCCTAGGGTGCCGGTGCATGGCACTCAACCAGCGTGACCGGCGGTTCCTGGCGCGGGCCGTCGACCTGGCGGAGACGGCCCTCGAGGCCGGCGACGAACCCTTCGGCTCGGTCCTGGTAGGGGCCGATGAGGTGGTCATGTTCGAGGACCACAACCACGTCGCCGGAGGTGACCAGACCCGGCACCCCGAGTTCGCGATCGCCCGCTGGGCCGCCGAACACCTCACCCCCCGGGAGCGGGCGAACGCCACCGTGTACACCTCAGGGGAGCATTGTGCGATGTGCGCCGCCGCCCACGGCTGGGTCGGGCTGGGGCGCATCGTCTACGCCGCCTCCTCGGCCCAGCTGCGGCAGTGGTGGCAGGACGCGGGGTTGCCCGACCCGCCGGTAGCCGCGTTGCCGATCACCGAGGTCGTCCCCGAGGCCGTGGTCGAGGGCCCGGACGCAGCGTTGTCCGAGCGGGTCCGCGAACTCCACGCGCGGTGGGTGGAACGGGCTGTGGCAGGTCGATAGCAGCGGTCGGTCGGGTCAGCCGCGGCGGGACGCCGCCCACGCGAGCAGGCGGTCCGCCGGACCGGCGTTCACGACGAGCTCCTGGGTGACGCCGCACCGGGCCGCGCGGTCGCACCCGAGGTACTGCCAGTCGAGTTGGCCCGGGGCGTGGGCGTCGGTGTCGATCGAGAACCGGCAGCCCGTCTCGACGGCAAGGTTCAGCAGGTCGAGCGGGGGGTCCTTGCGCTCGGGCCGGCAGTTGATCTCGACCGCCACGTCGTGGTCGCGGCAGGCGGCGAAGACCGCCTCGGCGTCGAACTCCGACTGCGGACGGCCGCGCCCGACCACTATCCGTCCGGTGCAGTGGCCGAGGATGTCCAGGTTCGGGTCACCGATGGCGGTGAGCATCCGGCGGGTCATCACGTCGCGGGGCGAGCGCAGCTTGGAGTGGACGCTGCCGACCACGATGTCGAGGCAGGTGAGAACCTCCGGTGACTGGTCGAGGCTCCCGTCCTCGTTGATGTCGACCTCGATGCCGGTGAGCACCCGGAACGGCGCTGCGCCCGTGGCCGCCTCCTCGGCGAGCCGGGCGTTGACGGCCCTGACCTCGTCCAGTTGCTGCAGCAGCCGCTCGGTGGTGAGCCCGTTCGCGACGGTCAGCCGGGGGGAGTGGTCGGTGAGCACTATGTACTCGGGCCCAAGCGAGCGGGCAGCGAGCGCCATCTCGATGATCGGGCTGCCGCCGTCCGACCACAGCGAATGGGTGTGGCAGTCGCCTCTCAGCGCCGCGCGCAGCGCGTCACCCGCAGCAGCGAACGGTGCCGGCT
>JAEYUH010000232.1 GCA_023432725.1 Actinomycetes bacterium
GCCTCCTGCATGTGGTAGCCGGAGATCGAGATCGAGTTGAACTTCGGCATGTTCGCGCTGGTGAACGCAAAGATGTCGGAGATGATCCGCATCGACGGCGCCGGCGGGTAGATGTAGGTGTTGCGGACCATGAACTCCTTGAGGATGTCGTTCTGGATGGTCCCCGCGAGCTGCTCCGGCTTCACCCCCTGCTCCTCGGCGGCCAGTACGTAGAGGGCGAGGACGGGCAGCACGGCACCGTTCATCGTCATCGACACGCTCATCTGGTCCAGCGGGATGCCGTCGAAGAGCTGCCGCATGTCGAGGATCGAGTCGATCGCGACCCCCGCCATGCCCACGTCACCGGTCACCCGCGGGTGGTCGGAGTCGTAGCCGCGGTGGGTGGCCAGGTCGAAAGCGATCGACAGGCCCTTCTGGCCGGCGGCCAGGTTGCGCCGGTAGAAGGCGTTCGACTCCTCGGCGGTGGAGAACCCGGCGTACTGCCGGACCGTCCACGGCTGGTTGACGTACATCGTCGCGTACGGGCCCCGAAGGAACGGCGGGATGCCCGGGTACGTGTCCAGGAAGTCGAGGTCGGCGTAGGCCGACTCGTCGAACATCGGCGGCACGAGGATGTGCTCAGGGGTCTGCCAGCCCTCGCTGTACAGCGGCGAGCTCTGCAGCAGCGCCTCGAACTGGGCGGCCGAATCCTGCGGCGGGACGCCCGCCCCCAGGTCGATGCCCTCAAAGCTGGGGATGCTCACTTCGCCACTCCAATCCGGTCCATCGTCTGCTCGAGGAAGGCGACCACGTCCATGCCGTCGAACACCTCGCCGTCGATCACCGAGTCGACGTCCTGCGCGCCGGTCTCGCTCTTGCGCCCGGCGATGAACACCGTCGGCACGCCAGCCTGCTTCAGCGCGGTGGCGACCGCCACCGCCTCGGCGGCGTACACCTTCGCCGAGGAGCACAGGATCACCTGACGGGCGCCCGACTCGGCCGCCTTCGCGGCGATCTCCTCGGGGGTGCCGCCCTCGCTGGACGGGGCCGCGATGCCGCCGACGCCGAGCAGGGCGGCGACGAAGGTCTCACGGGCGCCGAAGTCACGCCGCGCACCGAGGCAGGCCAGGAACACCGACGGCTTCGGGTCGGCAGCGACGGCACGGTCGCGCAGCGCCTCGAAGACCTCCGAGTCGCGGTGCGGAACGAGGCCTGCGCGCTGCGGGGCCGCGGGCCGCGGACGCACTGTCAACGGCTGCTCGCCCGGGTTGGGGAACATGCTGACCCCGGTGATCGGCTGCTTGCGGGTGGCGATCCGCCGGGACCGCTCGCCGGCGGTGGCAGCGATCTTGTCCGCGACCATGCCCGAGGCGAGCGCCTCGACCATGCCACCGCGCGCCTCGATCTCCTGGAACTCGGTCCAGGCCTTCGCTGCGAGCTGGTCGGTCAGCGCCTCGACGAACCAGGCTCCACCGGCCGGGTCGGAGACCTTGCCGATGTTCGCCTCCTCGCCCGCCACGAGCTGGGTGTTGCGCGCCATCCGGCGGCTGAACTCGTCCGGCAGGCCCTGTGCCGCGTCGAACGGAAGGCAGGTGATGATCTCCGCACCGCCGACGGCGGCCGCGAAGGTCGCGATGGTGCCGCGCAGGAGGTTGACCCACGGGTCGTCCCTGGTGATCATCCGCCAGCTGGTGACGGCATGCTGGACGGCGCCGCGGGAGCCTTCCGGCACCCCGCTGACCTCGCCCACCCGCGACCACAGGCGACGCAGCGCGCGCAGCCTGGCGATGGTGAGGAACTGGTCGGTGTTCGCCGAGACCCGGAACGCGATCTGACCGAAGGCGTCGGCGGGGGCGATCCCTGCCGCCTCGAGGTCGCGCAGGTAGGCGACACCGGTGGCGATCGCGAAGGCGAGCTGGTCGACGTCGCCTGCGCCGGCGTCGTCGTACGGCAGCACGTCGACGGTCAGGGCGCGAACGGCCGGCAGCTCGGCCAGCGTGGCAGCCACCCACTCCGCCTGGGCGCCCAGATCGGCACGCTCACCGGTGCGGGCAGCCAGCGCGAGCGCGTCCAGCCCGAGGTTGCCCCGGGCGTGACTGGCACCAGCCGCCTTCCAGTAGGCGACCAGCGCCTTGGCGGCGGCGACCTGGTCGTCGGCGCTGCTCACCGAGATCGGGGCGAGGTCCGGCTTCACGCCGGCCAGCACCGCCGCCACGGCGTCGGCAGCGATCGCGTCGCTGCCGACCCGCAGCCACAGCGAGCTGGCGCCGCGCTCGAGGTCGGCCACCACCGCCTGGCGGGTGAACTCGACGTCGGGGTCCTCGTGCAGCTGGCGGATGTCCCAGGTGGCCATCGGGCTGGTCTTGACCAGCGTGCCGCGCGTGAACGGCACCACGCCGGGGTGGCCCAGGGGGCGATCCGACCTGGTGTAGAGGGGCTCGATGGTGAGCCCGTCGACGGTGGTGGTGCGCAGCCGTGCCATCGCCTGGTCGGTGGTGAGTTCCTTGCCCTCGGGGCGCTTCCGGTTGAGAACCTTCAGCACCTCGGCGTCCCAGTCCTCACGGGTGGGCGCAGCGAAGTCCCCGGCAAGGAGCAGAGGGGAATCGGTCATGCCAGTACCCTATCGCCGCTGACCGGGTGCGCGGGTAAGGTCAGACCAATAAATACCCACCTGGGCCAGATTCAGCTCACCTGCTGGACCAGCGCCTCCGCGGATCGGACCATGATCGCCGTCTCCCGCTCCCAGTCGGGTTCCTGACCGCGGAACGGCCCGGTCGCGAGGGAGATGATCACCGCGGCGGCGCGCACCCGCAGCTGGGTGGGGTCGACCCGGGTGTCGAAGACAGGTACCCACTCCCTCACCAGCTGGTGCACCCGCGCCTCCTGGGCGGGGTTCATCCGCTGGATCGTCGACAGGTGGGCCACCAGGCAGGCCAGGTCGTCGACGCGGTGGCCGGGGCCGATGGTGTCGACGTCGAGCAGCCCGCAGATCCGGCCGCCCCTGACGTGCAGCTGGCCCTCGTGGAAGTCGCCGTGGGTGGCTTCGTAGCCCGGCCCGACCGCCGCCACGCCCTGCTGGATCAGCGTGACCAGCCGGCTCAGGCGGGGCTCCAGCGCCGGGGCGGCTCTCGCGACGACCATGGCGTAGTGCTCGACCGCCTCGCTCCAGGGCGGGCGCCGCTCGAGGTGGGTGACGCTGGCCGGTAGCGAGTCGAGCAGCCGGATCAGGTCCTCCGCCGAGCACGGGTCCCCCGGTTCGAAGACAGCCCGTGCCAGCGGCACCCCCGGCAGTTCCCGCAGCACCAGCAGGTGGTCGTCGGTGACGGCGGCGATCGGGGCGACGGGGACGCCGGCCACCGCCAGCAGGCGGTGCCGCCGCAGCACCTCGTCGAACTGTCGCTGCCGCAGCACCTTGACGTAGACGGCTTCGCCGGTGGTCCGGTCCGCCACCCGCACCACGGCCCGCCGACGCGGCCGGTAGCCGACCATCTCCAGGTCGAGGTCGGACGGCGTGACCGGGCGCGCGAACACCTCGTGGGCGTTGCAGACCTGGGCCATCGATTCGGCGTAGGCGGCCCGGGACAGGCCGGGCAGGTCGGGGTCCTGGGGGTAGAGCCAGACCGCCACCTCGCGATCGCCGTCGGCGAAGATCTCCGCCGCCGCGTCGCTGGCCACCGGCCCGGACGCCCTGGCGCTCACCCCGAGCAACTCCTCGCGGCGTCCGTAGGGCCAGTCGACCACCGCCGAGTAGGTGGCGGTGGTGGAGTGCGGCGGGTTGGCGTCCACGTGGTCGAGCGCCCAGCTCACCAGCGTGCCGCCGGCGTGGCCGATGGCGGCCTCGATCAACCCGCCCACCTCGGTCGAGGTGAGCAGGGCCGAGCCGTCCGGGTCCTGCTGGTTCACGTGGCCTCCGGCGTGGGGAACACCGAGCAGATTATTGCCCGCGCGGCTCTTCGGCAGCGGGCGCACCGAGGTTCGTCAATCGAACCCGTGCCGCGCGGCGTCCGTCCAGCTCGGTGACTCGCAGCTGGAGCCGGGCGGGACCGGCGCCGTCGGGGTCGACCGACTGCAGGACCACCTCGCAGGTGTCGTCGAGTTGCGGCAGGCTGCCGAGCTGGGCCATCAGATAGCCGGCGACCGTGTCGTAGGGGCCTTCGGGAAGGGCGAAGCCGAACTCGTCGGCGAAGGCGCCGAGGGTCATCAGGCCGTCCAGGTCGACCGAGGAGTCGGTGTTGGCAAGGCTGCCGGACGCCTCGGCGTCGAACTCGTCGGTGATCTCGCCGATCAGTTCCTCGATCAGGTCCTCGATAGTGACGATGCCCGCCGTGCCGCCGTACTCGTCGCGGACTATCGCCAGGTGCGCCTTCGACTGGCGCATCTCGGTGAGCGCCCGCAGGATGCGCATGCTCTGCGGCAGCGAGGCCACGGGCCGGACCAGCCTGCTGAGCGGGCCGTTGGCGGCGGCCTCGTCCAGCCCCACCAGGTCGCGCAGGTGGACGAAACCGAGCACGTCGTCGGAATTCTCACCGATCACCGGGTAACGGCTGTGCGAGCCGCCCTGCACCTCGGCGAGGGCCTGGCTGGCCGGCGTCGCGCCGTTCAGGAAATCGACCTCGGTGCGCGGGATCATCGCCTCCCGCAGGCTGATCCCGCCTGCGGAGAAGACGTCGTCGACGATCTGGCGCTCCTCGTCGCCGAGGGTGGTCGACGACCCCACCATGGAGCGCAGCTCCTCGTCGGTGACCTCGCCGCGGCCGGCCGTCGGGTCGCCGCCGAGCACCCGGACCAGGGCGTTGGTGGACACCCCGAGGAACCAGATCACCGGCTTGGTGAGGGTGGCGATCGCCTTCACCAAAGGTCCGAGCGCCATCGCGAAGGTCTCGGAGCGCTGCATGGCGAGCCGCTTGGCGGTGAGTTCGCCGATGACGATCGAGAAGTACGAGATGGCGACGGTGATGAGCACCAGCGCCAACCCGTCGGCCACCGGCTCGGGGACCCCCCACGTGACGAGGACGTCACCGAAGGCGTCCGACAGCAGCGCACCACCGAAGGCTGCCGACAGGAAGCCGGAGAGCGTGACGCCGATCTGGACCGCTGACAGGAAGAGGTTCGGATCGGCGCTGAGTTCGGCCACGGTACGGCCCCGCTTGCCGCGCACGGCCAGCTGTTTGAGCTGGCTCTCACGCAGCGAGACCAGCGCCATCTCGGCCGCCGCGAAGACGCCTCCGACCAGGATGAACAAGAAGATCAGCAGGATGTTGCCGATGATCGTGTCCATCCGGCTCCTTTCCTAGGGTGCGAGCATTCTAC
>JAEYUH010000234.1 GCA_023432725.1 Actinomycetes bacterium
CCTGGACGGCGAGCTGGCTGAACACCCCCGACCGGTTCGTCGCCACCATGTCCAGCCTGCGCGGCGACCCCGACGTCCAGCTCGTGGTGGCCGACGCCACAGCTGCCGCCGTCGTGGCCCGGCTCGACGTCGAGGCCCTCACCTCGCAGTGGCTCTCCGACCTGGCCGGGGTGCCGCTGGTCCCGCCCCGGACCGGCGAGTTCCTGCCGTCCCTGTCCGGTCCGCTGACGGCCATGGTGGAGGACTTCGTGCGCGGGCAGGTGCTGGACGCCCTCGCCTCGGACCGGTTCGCAGCAGCCTGGGACGCCGCGGCACTTGGCCTGCACCGCCAGGTCACCGCGCTGCTGGACGACGACCAGGAAGCGCACGTCGTGCTCCGCGACGGCCGGCTGCAGCTGCGGCTCGACCCCTTCGTGGCGGCAACCCGGGATCTCCTGCTCGAGCGCGGCTTCGCCCTGGCGCGGCTGATCCCCGACACCGAAGCGAGCCTGCCCCTGGTCGAGGTCGATGAGCGCGCAGTCGCTGTCGCGCGGACGGTCCACCGGGGCCTCGGGGTGCTGGTCTTCGCGCTGCCGGCGATCGCGATAGCGGCGCTGGCGGGCGCAATCCTGCTGGAGGGCGGCCGCCGCCGCGTCCCGGCGGCGGCGGGGTTCCTGCTCGCCGGCGGCACGCTGCTGCTGCTGGGAGGGCTCGGCTTCGTCAGCAGACTGGGTACGCAGGCCCTTGTCGGTGCCGGTTTCACCCCCGACGGCGCGGGCTCGGTCATCGGCTTGCTGTTCGGGGAGCTCCAGGCCTGGCTGTGGTGGTGCGTGGTGGCGGCGGCCGTCCTGACCGCGATCGGGCTGGCGGTCGGTGCCCGGCGGGCTGCCCCGCAGGTGGCGGCCGGCGGCTAGTGGACGGGTTCACCAAGCACCGGCCGTCGGCGCCGACCGGGTTCTTCGCCGTGGAGGCGGCCGGGTTGGCGTGGCTGGCGGACGCCGGCGGCGCCCGGGTGGCCAGGGTGCTCGGGGTCGGGGCGGACTGGCTGACCGTGGAACGGGTACCGTCGGCCCCGCCGACGCGGGTTGGGGCAGAAGCCTTCGGCGCCGCGCTCGCCCGCACTCATGCGGCGGGAGCGGCGGGGTTCGGTGCCGGTCCTGACGGGTGGTGCGGTGACGGGTTCATCGGCGATGCGCCGCTGAGCCTTCGTCCGGCCGGGGCCTGGGGCAGCTTCTACGCCGACCAGCGGGTCGAGCCGTACGCGCTGGCCGCCCACCGGGCCGGCGACCTGACCGACGACGACGCGACCGTGATCCGCAGGCTGTGCGAGCGGCTGCGCGGAGGCGACTTCGACGACGACGCGGGGCCCGCCCGGATCCACGGCGACCTGTGGAGCGGGAACCTGGTCTGGTCGCCCGACGGGGTGGTGCTGATCGACCCGGCCGCCCACGGCGGGCACCGGGTCACCGACCTCGCCATGCTGGCTCTGTTCGGGGCGCCGCACCTGGCACAGATCGTGGCCGGCTACCAGGCAGAGCACGGGCTACCGCACGGGTGGCGCGAACTCATCGGGCTCCACCAGGTGCATCCCCTGCTGGTGCACGCCCAGTTGTTCGGCGGCGGCTATGGCGCGAGGGCGGCAGCCGCAGCACGGCAGTACCTGTGAACCCGGCCCTGCCGGGTCACCAGATGATGTCGAGCTCAGCCGATCCGGCGGATGTCGCTGTCCTCGCCGTAGTCGGCGTAGCGGGAGGCGAGATCGGCGTACTGGTCGTCGACGACGTCCGGTTCCACCTCGTCGGGGGATGGCGCGGAGACATGCTCATCACCGCGGAGCTCCCGTTCCAGCGACGTGAAGTCGGTGGAATAGGAACGGTACTTCAAATCGCGAGCGACCTTCGTCTGCTTCGCCTTAGCACGGCCGCGCCCCATGGTCTCGGGTCAGCCCCCTCGCCTGCTCACAGCGGTCGAGCCGCTTCATCTGGTTAAGAATGTGTCGTAATGGCAAGGTTACCCAATCTTGCGGCGTGGACCAAAGGGCCCGCCTACCGGTCAGTATGGCTCCCCACCAGGCGGGCGGAACCCCGCCCCTGGCCTGCCACCGCCTCCCCCGCGACCCACGAGCCGAGGCCGAATCCGTCCAGGACTTCCTGCGCGGCCGCCACCTGGTTCTGCGGCAGCAGCACCACCATTCCGACCCCCTGGTTGAGGGTGGCCTCCACGTCCGGCAGCGACAGCCCGCCGACGGCCTGGACCAGCCCGAAGACCGGCGGCGGGGTCCAGCTCGCCCGGTCCACCACCACGTCGACCCCGTCCGGCAGCACCCGGGACAGGTTCGAGGCCAGCCCGCCGCCGGTGATGTGGCTCATCGCGTGCACCTCGCACTGGCGGGCCAGCGCCAGGCACGACCTGGCGTAGACCCGGGTCGGCTCGAGGAGCTCCTCCCCGAGCGTCCTGCCCAGCTCGTCGACGTGGCGCTCCAGCGTCCAGCCCGCCTGCTCGAGCAGGACGTGGCGCACCAGCGAGTAGCCGTTGGAGTGCAGGCCCGAGGCGGCGAGGGCAAGTGCCACGTCACCGACCACCACCCGCTCTGCGCCGAGCAGTTCGTCCTTCTCGACCACGCCCGTGGTCGCGCCGGCGAGGTCGAACTCGTCGGGCCCCAACAGGCCGGGGTGCTCGGCCGTCTCGCCGCCCAGCAGGGCGGCCCCTGCCTCGGTGCAGGCGCGCGCGATGCCGTCCACGATCGCGGCGATCCGCTCCGGGTGCACCTTCCCGCAGGCGATGTAGTCGGTGACGAACAGCGGCTCCGCGCCGCAGACGACCAGGTCGTCGACCAGCATGCCGACCAGGTCGAAGCCGATCGTGTCGTAGATGCCCATCGCCTGGGCGATCGCCACCTTCGTCCCGACTCCGTCGGTGGACGTCGCGAGGATCGGGTGGCGGTAACGGGCCAGCCCTGCGGCGTCGAACAGGCCGGCGAAACCGCCCAGCCCGCCCATCACCTCGGGGCGGCGGGTTCGCGCCACCGAGGCCTTCATCAGCTCGACGGCCCGTTCCCCGGCCTCGATGTCCACGCCGGCAGCGGCGTAGGCCCCCACGGGGGCGGCGTCAGCAGCCAAGCTTGCCCTCCAGTTCCAGTTGCCGGGCTCTGGCCGGCGCGATCGGCACGGGGTACTCACCGTCGAAGCAGGCGGTGCACAGCCGCTTCTTCGACACCCCTGTCGAGGCGACCAGGCCGCCGAGGCTGATGTAGCCGAGCGAGTCAGCGCTGATCGAGCGGCAGATCTCCTCGACCTCGAGGCCGGGGGCGATCAACTCGGCCCGGGTCGCGAAGTCGATCCCGTAGTAGCAGGGCCACAGCACCGGCGGCGAGGCGATCCGGACGTGCACCTCGGCTGCCCCGGCCTCCCGCAGCATCCGCACCAGTGCGCGCTGGGTGTTGCCCCGAACTATCGAGTCGTCGACAACCACCAGACGGCGGCCCTCGATGACGTCGCGGATCGGGTTCAGCTTGAGCCGGATGCCGAGTTGCCGGATGGTCTGGCTCGGCTCGATGAAGGTGCGCCCGACGTAGGAGTTCTTCACCAGCCCCTGCCCGTACGGGATCCCGGACGCCTCGGCGTAGCCGATGGCGGACGGGGTGCCCGACTCGGGAGTGGGGATCACCAGGTCGGCGTCGGCCGGCGCCTCCATGGCAAGGGTGCGACCGATCTCGGTGCGGACGGCGTGCACCCTGCGGTCGGCGATCAGGCTGTCGGGACGGGCGAGGTAGACGTACTCGAAGATGCAGCCGCGCGGGGCAGCCTCGGTGAAGCGCCGGCTGCGCAGCCCGTCGGCGTCGATCATCAGCAGTTCACCCGGCTCGACCTCGCGGATCAGGGTCGCGCCGATGATGTCGAGGGCTGCGGTCTCGCTGGCGACCACCCAGCCGCGCTCCAGCCGTCCCAGCACCAGCGGGTGGATGCCCTGCGGGTCGCGGGCGGCGAACAGCGTCCGTTCGTCACAGAACACGAGGCAGAAGGCGCCCAGCAGGCGCGGCAGCACCGTCAACGCTGCGCTCTCCAGACCCTGGCCCGAGAAGGCGGACAACAAGGCGGTCAGCAGCGCGGTGTCGGAGGTGGAGTCCATCCGGTCCTTGCGCGGCACCGCCTCTCCGGTTCGCTGCTCGGCCAGCCACGCCTCGAGCTCGTCGGTGTTGGTCAGGTTGCCGTTGTGGCCCAGCGCGAGGCCGCCGGCGGTGGCGGTGGCGCGGAAGGTCGGCTGGGCGTTGCTCCAGGTGGACGAACCGGTGGTCGAGTAGCGGCAGTGCCCGACGCCGAGGTGGCCCTGCAGCGCGCTCAGCGCCCGCTCGTCGAAGACCTGCGAGACCAGCCCCATGTCCTTGAAGACCATGATCCGCTCGCCGTTGCTGATCGCCATCCCCGCGGACTCCTGGCCGCGGTGCTGCAGCGCGAACAGACCGTAGTAGGTCAGCTTGGAGACTTCCTCGCCGGGCGCCCACACGCCGAACACCCCGCAGGCATCGCGTGGGGGGTGGTCTGCGTCGAGCAGGTCGAACTCGTCCACGGGCAGCGCCACACCGGCATCCTAACCGCTGGCGACCGCGGCTCCCGGCCGCGCCCAGACCCGGAGGCCCTGCGCGCGGCGGGGTCGGGGGATCACTTCACGAAGCGGATGCTGATCGGGTAGCGGTACACCTCGCCGCGGTTGGCGGCGAGCGCGCCGAGGATCTGCAGGATGATCGCCACCACCGGGATGACGATCAGCCCGATCACCCCCACGAACAGCAGCAGCACCACCGAGGCGATCATGCCGATCAGCACGGTGAGGTTGAAGTTCAGCGACTCCACCGCGTTCGCGCGCACGAACGGGTCCTGCTGGCCCTTGGTCAGCATGATGATCAGCGGCGCAAGGAAGGACAGGCTGCCGCCGGTCACCACGCCGACGACCAGCGGCAGCCAGTGCGCCATGGACGCCGTCGTGGTATCGCCGGCCCCGGTGTAGCGCTCCATCCCGAAGGCTGCCGGCGCTCCGTAGCCGACCCCAGGCACGGCGGGCTGGGTGTAGGGCGGCGGTGCGGGCTGGGCGTAGGGCGCCGCAGGGTAGGCGGACGGCCCGGTCTGGTACGGCGAGGCGGCCGGCTGGGCGTAGGGCGGCTGGCTGTAGCTGGACGGGGTGCCGTGGCCGTAGGCCTCGGCGGCGGACTGCTCGCGGTAGTCACCCCCGGGGTAGCCGCCGCCGGGCGGGGCGGAGCGGTAGCTGTCGGCCTGCGGGTAGGACGGCGTCGGGGCGGCGGCCGGCGGCGGGGTGGGCGCAGCGTAGGCCGACAGGTCGGGCAGCGGCGGCAGGTCGAGCAGGCTGCCGCCCGCGGGGGCAGCGGGGGCCGCCGGCGGAAGGTCGGGCGTAGCCGCGGGGGCTGCCGAAGCTGCGGCAACCGGAGCTGCCGGCGGGAGGTCCTCGCCCACCGTGAAGTCGGTGCCGGTCGGGGCCTCGACCGGTGCGTCCTCAAGGAGCAGGGTCTCCACGGGCTCGGCGACCACCTCGGCGTCCAGCACCTCGGTGGCGGCGTCCGCACCGGTCGGCTGCTGGTAGTCCTCGACGACGTCGGCTTCGGTGACCTCGACCACCTCGGTGTCCACCGGTGCTTCGGGCTCCGGGCCGCCCAGGGTGTCGGCGGGATCGGGCACCTCGCCACCGTCGGGCTGGACCGCCGGCAACGGCTCGGTGCCGACGACCTCGGGCGCGGGCTCGGTGAGCTGCGTGGGGTCCGGCTCTGCGGTGGCAGGCTCCGGCTCGACGACAGGGTCGGGGCTGGTGGGTTCGGTCATCGGGTCCTCCGCTCGTACGACCTCACCATTGTTGCCGACCCGGGGCCGCAGGACGCAGGGTGAGACCCCGGTCCGTCCCTGACTCGTCCCGGTGCCGTGGTCAGCGGGCCACCACCAGCGCAGGGTCGTCGAGCTCGGCGATCACCGCGAGCTCGTCGCTCATCGCCTGGTTCAGCCGGCGCAGCAGCACCCCGATCTGGTGACCGTCCCAACCCATCGCGGCGATCTCGTCGGCGTCGCGCAGGATCGGTGCCGTGAGCCGGTTCCTCACCTGTTCGTACCGGCGGTACGCCAGATCCGCGGGGAGCTTCCCGGTCAGATCGTCGGTCACCGCCCGCGCCAGCAACTCGGCGTCGCGCAGCGCGTCGGTCAGCCCGTGCGCGCTGATCGGGTCCTTCCACGAGGCCGCATCTCCGACCAGCGCCCAGCCCGGCCCCCAGGGACGGCGCAGGTAGCCGGGCTGTCCGGTGAAGGTGCGCACCACCGAGGCGGTGGCAGCAGCTGCAAGGCGCTCCCCCAGCTCGGGGCTGGCCGTCGCCACCAGCCGCCGCAGCGCGTGCTCCCCTCCCCTGCCGACCCGGTCCGGCCGATGGCCGGCGAAGACGCAGGCGAGGCCGTCGTTGGTCGGGATGACCCCTGCCGTGCCGTCGCCGTAGGCCCAGTGGTAGCCGGTTGTCGCCAGGCCGGCGAAGTAGCCGTAGGTGAACGCGCTGGTGTGGATGGCGCGGTGGGTGGTGGGCGCACCCACCAGTTCGGCGACCTTCGACCGGCGGCCGTCAGCCCCGATGACGAGCCGGGCCCGGATCCGCAGGGCACGCCCCGTGCCCCGCTCCACCGCGTGCACCCCCACCACACGGCCCGCCCGGCGATCGAGCCCCACCACAGCGGTGCGATGACGAAACGCCGCGCCCGCCCCGGCCGCTGCATCGGTGAGGATCGGGTCGAGGACGGTGCGCCGCGGCGCGTACAGCGCGTCGACCCCTGCGCCGGGCTTGACCGTCAC
>JAEYUH010000088.1 GCA_023432725.1 Actinomycetes bacterium
ATGCCCTCGCTGTTGGAGGTCGCGTAGTCGATGTTGCGCGACTGGTCGGTGCTGGGCTGCTCGCCCTGGGAGAAGGAGCCGAGGTTGATGGCGAAGGTGGGGCGGGTGGGCAGCGCGGAGTCGAACAGGTGGATCGGGAAGTTGCTGCACATGCCGCCGTCGGTGAACCACACCTGGACGAATACGAGCGGGCGTTCCGCCTCGTCCTGTCCGGACGCCCGGCGCAGCGCGGCCTCGCGGGCGCGGGTGGCCCGCCAGTCGATGGTCCACAGCGGCACCGCGGAGATCAGCAGCGGGAAGCTGAGCGTCATCCGGGTGGCGACGATCACGGGCAGGTGCTCCGGTGGCGGCAGCCGGACCAGGGCGGGGGAGTGGGCTGCCGCTGCCGCGTCCTGCAGGTCGGTGTCCCGCCCGGCCGCCCGCGGCGCATCCAGCAAGGCCCGCATCACCTCGGGCGGGAACAGCGTCGCCCAGACCTGGGGGTCGAAGAAGAAGCCGCCGGCGTCCCACGGCATCTGGTACGGCCTGCCCTGGGACAGGCAGGTGCTGATCATCTGCAGGTCGATCACGCGGTCCGGCCCGCGGCGCACCAGCTGCGGGGTGGTGGCCCCCGTCCACAGCTGGCCGAAGCGCAACGGACGGTGTTGCGGCGCAAGGCCCGCCACGGTGTCGATCCGGTCGGCCAGCCAGTCGGTCAGCGCGGGCGCCTGCGGGGTGCCGAGGCCCCGGCAGATCCCGAACAGGTTCGCGGGGACATCGACCGACAGCTGCCGGGCCAGCCGGACGGCGACAGCCGCGGCGAAGCCGATCACAACCAGCACCAGCCCGCACACCGCCAGGCCGACCCCCGCCGCGCCGCCGGTGAAGCCGGCCCACACCAGCAGGGCGAGGCCGGGCAGCAGCCCGAGCAGCGAGGCGACCGGGTAGCCCCGCCAGATCGCTGCCAGGACGGCCCTCGCCCGGGCCGCACCCCGGCGGGCGGGGCCCGGCCGGTCCTGGCCGGTCAGGGCGAGCATCACGCCGAGCAGCGGCCGGGTGGCAGGCTGGGGGGCGAACAGCGCGGCGAGCCGTCCCTCGCCCAGTTCCGAGGGCAGCGCAGCCAGCTTGTCGAAGCCGCCGGACGCCCTGCCGAACTCGGCGGCGGCGCCGAGCGCGGAGCCGATTCCGCCGGCCGAGGCGCCACCGAGGTTGCGGAGCCGGTAGGTGGTGGCGAACTCCACCAGCGCCCTGGGGTAGACCACCCCCGAGGTGATGCCGCCCTTCATGACGACGTCGCACTCCAGCGTCGGTGGGGTGGTGGGGACGGGGGTGGGTGGGGCGGGAGTCATGGCAGCCTCCGGGGGTGCAGGTCAGGGCCAGCGTGCGCGCCGCCACCGCCTGCTGGCAAGCCCCGCTGGCAAGACTCCCACCCGGTCAGTCGAGCGCGGCGAGGGCGCCGTCGTAGTCCGGCTCCATGTGGACGGTGGGCGTCAGATCGGTGAAGCGCACGATGCCGTCGGCGTCGGCCACCACCAGCGCCCTGGCGAACAGCCCTGCGCCCCGTCCGCCGGTCATCGTGACGCCGTAGTCGCTGCCGAAGGACGAGCGGAAGGCAGACGTGGTGAGGACGTTGTCGATACCCTCGGCGCCGCAGAACCGGCCCAGCGCGAACGGAAGGTCCATCGAGACGCAGACCACCCGGGTGTTCGTCAGCCCGGCTGCGAGTTCGTTGAACCTGCGCACGCTGGTGGCGCAGATCCCGGTGTCGACGCTGGGGAAGATGTTGAGGATCACCCGCGAGCCGGCCAGGTCCGCGTCGGTGAGCTCGTCGAGGTCGGGGGTCACCAGGGTGAACGACGGCAGCCGGCCGCCCACCGCGGGGAGGTCGCCCGCGGTCGCCACCTGCTCGTCCTTGTAGACAGTTGTCGGCATGCGGCTATCTAGTCAGCCGCGGCGACGCCCGGTCAATCCCGCAGGCTGGTCACCCCCCGCGACCGTCCGCTCCGTGGGCAGTAGTCTCGTCAGTCGAAACACCCGCTTCCCCGAACCGGCACGAGGTCCCACCCATGAACGCTCAGCCAGTGGCTCCCGACACCTTCCACGTGTACGACACCACCCTGCGCGACGGTGCGCAGCAGGAGGGTCTGCGCCTCACCGTGCTCGACAAGCTGCGGATCGCGCGCCTGCTCGACGAGCTCGGGGTCGGGTTCATCGAGGGCGGCTGGCCGGGCGCCAACCCCAGCGACACCGAGTTCTTCGCCAGGGCCGCCGAGGGCGCCCTCGAGCTCCGGCACGCCAAGCTGGTCGCCTTCGGCGCCACCCGCAAGGCCGGCACCACCGCGGCAAGGGACCCGCAGGTACAGGCCCTGCTGGACGCCCGCACCGAGGTGGTGTGTATCGTCGCCAAGAGCCACGACGAGCACGTCCACCGGGCGCTGAAGACGACGCTGGCCGAGAACCTCGAGATGATCCGCGACACCGTCGCCCACCTGGTCGAGCACGGCCGGCGAGTGTTCGTTGACTGCGAGCACTTCTTCGACGGCTACCGGGCCAATGCCGACTACGCCCTCGAGGTGATCCGCACGGCGGCCGAGGCCGGCGCCGAGGTGGTCATCCTGTGCGACACGAACGGGGGCATGCTGCCGAGCTGGATGGGCGACATCGTCTCGGCGGCAGCCCAGATCGGGGTCGACCTCGGCATCCACTGCCACAACGACACCGGCTGCGCGGTGGCCAACACCCTGGCCGCGGTCGAGGCCGGCGTGATGCACGTCCAGGGCACGATGAACGAGACCGGGGAGCGCACCGGCAACGCGAACCTCGTCACCCTGATCGCCAACCTGCAGCTCAAGTTCGGTTGGGAGGTCATCCCGCCGGACTGCCTGCAGGAGGCGTCCCGGATCGCGCACGCCGTCGCCGCGATCGCCAACCTTCCGATGAACAACCGGCAGCCCTATGTGGGGCTGTCGGCGTTCGCGCACAAGGCCGGGCTGCACGCGTCCGCCATCAAGGTGGACGCGAACCTCTACCAGCACATCGACCC
>JAEYUH010000189.1 GCA_023432725.1 Actinomycetes bacterium
CAGCGCGGACTTCACAGCCTTGTTACGGAGCCGGGCCTTCTCGTTGGTCAGGATCCGCTTCTTCTGGGACTTGATGTTCGCCACAGGGCTTGCCTTCTTGGTCGTTGGGTGGTGCCACGCGTCGGTACGCGAACGCGACCACTGACTTTACCAAAGCGGTGCCGCAGAGGCCAAACCGGCGGGTCGCGGCGGCCCCTGCCGACGGCCGCGCCCCGCGGGTGCGGGGCCGCGTGGCCGGAGGCGGTATCGTGATCAGTCGGTTCCCGATCAGGAAAGCTGCATGACCCCACCACGCCCCGGCGCGACGCCTCCGGAGATCATCCGCAACTTCAGCATCATCGCCCACATCGACCACGGCAAGTCGACGCTGGCCGATCGGATGCTGCAGTTGACCGGAGTCGTCGACGAGCGCTCCATGCGTGCGCAGTACCTGGACCGGATGGACATCGAGCGGGAACGCGGCATCACCATCAAGTCACAGGCCGTGCGGATGCCATGGAACGTCGGCGGCACAGACTACGTGCTCAACATGATCGACACCCCTGGCCACGTCGACTTCACCTACGAGGTGTCGCGCTCCCTGGCCGCGTGCGAGGGGGCGATCCTGCTGATCGACGCCGCCCAGGGCATCGAGGCCCAGACCCTCGCCAACCTGTACCTCGCCCTCGAGGCGGACCTGCGCATCATTCCGGTCCTGAACAAGATCGACCTGCCCAGCGCCCAGCCGGAGAAGTACGCCGCAGAGATCGCGCACCTGGTCGGCTGCGAGCCCGCAGACATCTTCCGGGTGTCGGCCAAGACCGGCGAGGGCGTTCGCGAACTGCTCGACCACGTGGTCGCCGACATCCCTGCCCCGGTCGGGGACGCCGCCGCGCCCGCTCGGGCGCTGATCTTCGACTCCATCTACGACACCTACCGCGGGGTGGTCACCTACGTCCGGGTGATCGATGGTGAGCTCAGCCACCGCGAGCGCGTCCTCATGATGTCGACCAAAGCCACCCACGAGACCCTCGAGGTGGGGGTCATCTCGCCCGAGCCGATCAAGGCCAGGGCGCTCGGCGTCGGCGAGGTGGGCTACCTCATAACCGGGGTGAAGGAAGTGCGGCAGTCCCGGGTCGGCGACACCGTGACGACGGCCTCCCGGCCTGCGGCGACGAGCCTTGGCGGCTACCGGCAGCCACACCCGATGGTCTACGCCGGGCTCTACCCGATCGACGGTGCCGACTTCCCCGAACTGCGGGAGGCGCTGGACAAGCTCCAGCTGAACGACGCCGCGCTGGTGTACGAACCGGAGACCTCCGGCGCTTTGGGCTTCGGCTTCCGGGTCGGCTTCCTCGGCCTGCTGCACATGGAGATCGTCCGGGAACGTCTGGAGCGGGAGTTCAACCTCGACCTGATCTCGACCGCGCCCAATGTCGTGTACCGGGTCGTCATGGAGGACGGAACCGAGCACGAGGTCACCAACCCGTCGGAGTACCCCGACGGCAAGATCGCCGAGGTGCACGAGCCGGTGGTGCGGGCCACCATCCTCACCCCGACCGAATTCATCGGGACCGTGATGGAACTGTGCCAGAACCGGCGCGGCGTCCAGACCGGGATGGACTACCTGTCCGAGGACCGGGTGGAGATCCGCTACCTGCTGCCGCTGGCCGAGATCGTGTTCGACTTCTTCGACGCGCTGAAGAGCCGGACGAAGGGCTACGCGTCGCTCGACTACGACGAGGCCGGCGAGCAGGTGGCGAAGCTGGTGAAGGTCGACATCCTGCTGCACGGCGAGCCGGTGGACGCCTTCAGCTCGATCGTCCACACCGACAACGCCTACAGCTACGGCGTCGCGATGGCGAAGAAGCTCAAGGAACTCATCCCGCGCCAGCAGTTCGAGGTGCCCATCCAGGCTGCCGTCGGCGCCCGGGTGATCGCGCGCGAGACCGTCCGGGCGATGCGCAAGGACGTGCTGGCCAAGTGCTACGGCGGTGACATCACCCGCAAGCGCAAGCTGCTGGAGAAGCAGAAGGAGGGCAAGAAGCGGATGAAGATGGTGGGCCGCGTCGAGGTCCCCCAGGAAGCATTCGTGGCCGCCCTGTCCACCGGCGAGACCAGGGTCGACAAGAAGTAGCCCCTGCTGGGTTCTCGTGCCCGCCGCCGCGGGGGTCACCCGCAGGGGTTGGTGAATTTGCTCACTGCGGCCCGGCTGGGCCGACCCGTACCCTGCGCTCAGGAAGACACGTCGCCAGGGGGACGCATGCGTCGGTCCATCGCCATCCTGCTGTTCGGCCTGATCTCCGCTGCGCTCGCCGTGCCGTCCGCGGCCGCGGCACCGCAGGAACTGTTGTACGCCGGGACCCGAACCGGCCCCGCGCCCACCGGTCTGCCGCCGACGACACCCGCCACGCTGAGGTTCATCTGCGAGGACGGCGTCTGCGTCCGGGAGGATGCCGACCACTCCGCCTGGCGGATCACGATCGTCGACGGGGTCGGCCGCAACTCCGGCTCCGAGCCGGAGTCGGGCGACCCCTGCACCGACGACTTCCTCGAGGGGGTCACCTGGGACATCACCATCGATGCCCAAAGGCTCAACGCGGTGATGAACTTCACGTCGGAGTACGACAAGAAGTGCCCCGCGCCGGCCGGCCAGACCAGGAGGGTGTCCGCCCGCCCGTTCTCCGTGACCTATGAGGGCGAACTGGTCAGCGGTGAGTGCGTCTTCCAGGCAGGCGGCTGCGAGGCGTCGAACTCGCCCTCGAATGCCCCGTCCGGCACACCGCCCCAGGCCTCCGCGACCCCGGCTCCCGGACCGGCCTCCCCCGGGTCTCCGGCAGGACCGCCCGGCACCTCGTCCCGCCTCGGAACAGGGGACCCAGCGGCGCGCAGCGTTGTGAGCGGGCTCATCCCGCCTCAGGAGCTGTCGGTGGAGCCGCCCCAGCTGCTGTTGGCTGTGGCACTGACGATCATCCTCGTGTTGCTCGTGGCGTTCCCCACTGCGTTGCTGAATTCCGCGACCGAGTCGGGCTCCGACCGCTTCTCAGCCTGGTGGCGGGGACGCGGGAAAGCCACGGCCCACACCCCCGCGGTGGAAGCGGACGGCACCGCTCCCGACGCGGTGGCAGTGGATCCGCCTACCGGCCCAGCCGAGCCGGAGGCCCAGCCCGGGTCTCGCCGGGGCTGGTGGTGGGCGGCGGGAGGGGTGGCGGTTGCAGGCCTGATCTCCTGCTTCGTCGACCCCCAATTCGGCTTCAACCCCGGCAGCCTGCGGCTGTTGGCATCGGTCCTCGTCGGCTTCGCGGTCGACGTGGCCCTCGGATGGCTGGTCACCATCTGGCTGGTGCGGCGGATCATCCCGGGCGCGACCCACGACTACGTCTTCAAGCCGGTGTCGCTGGTGGTCGTTGTGGCCGCCGTGGTGCTGACGCGGGTCACCGGGTTCGAGCCGGGCATCGTCTTCGGCCTGGTCGCCGGGGTGGCGTTCGGCGCCGTCGCGGCCGGCGCCGCCCACGGCAAGGCGGCCCTCGCCCAGCTGGGTTACGCCTTCGGTGCCGCGGTACTGGCCTGGCTCGCCTACGGCGCGCTCAGCAGCCAGATGGCCAGTGGCGACGACTTCTGGTCGACCTTCCTGCTGGAGACGCTGGGCTCGATCGCGATCGGGGGGATGGCGGCGCTGCCGATCGCCCTCTTCCCGGTGCGCGGGCTCGCGGGTCAGGCGATCTGGGAGTGGAACCGCTGGATCTGGGCCGGGGCGTACGCGGTCGGCCTGTTCGCCTTCTTCGTAGTCCTGATGCCCATGCCGTTCTCCTGGCAGCAGGTGCAGCTGAGCCTCGTCGCCTGGCTGACGATCTACCTCGCCTATCTCGGGGCGGCCGTTGTGCTGTGGCTCGTCCTGGCCCGTCCCTTGCGGGGTGGTGTCGGGCTCGAAGCGGGAAAGGAGCGCGTGGGCTGACGGCCCCGCTCGGCGAGGACTCCTGACGCGTGTCGAGTACGCCCTCGGGGAGGGAGCGCTCGGCGTCCTGAGGAGTGTTCGGTGCGGTCGGGACGGGGCGACGCGGTCCGGGCGGTGTGCCGTGGGGCGGCGGCAGCGTCTAGGCTCGTCCAACGTGAACGCAGACATCGGCATCATCGGCGGCTCCGGCTTCTACGAGTTCCTCAGCGACGTCGAGTCGGTGGTGGTCGACACCCCGTTCGGCGAGCCGAGCGCCCCGCTGGCGATCGGTGAGCTGGACGGACGTCGGGTCGCGTTCGTGCCGCGCCACGGCCAGCACCACCAGTTCCCGCCGCACCGGGTCAACTACCGGGCGAACCTGTGGGCGCTGCGCAGCGTCGGGGTGCGGCAGGTGATCGCACCGTGCGCTGTCGGGTCGCTGCGACCCGAGCTCGGGCCCGGCAGCTTCGTCGTTCCCGACCAGGTGATCGACCGCACCTGGGGACGGGCGCACACCGTCTACGACGCCGTCGGACCGGTGGTCCACGCCTCCTTCGCCGACCCGTACTGCCCGCGCGGCCGGGCTGCGGTGCTCGCCGCGGCCGACGAGCAGACCCCGCTGGTCGACCACGGGACGCTGGTGGTGATCAACGGGCCACGGTTCTCGACCCGGGCGGAATCGCAGTGGCACGCCGCCGCCGGCGGCACGGTGGTCGGCATGACCGGCGTCCCGGAGTCGGCCATCGCCAGGGAACTGGCGATGTGCTACACCACGGTCTGCATGGTGACCGACCACGACGCGGGCGTGGAGACCGGCGAGGCGGTGACCCACGCCGAGGTGCTGCGGGTCTTCGCCGGCAACATCGAACGGCTGAAGGGCCTGCTGCGACGCGTGATCGCCGCGCTGCCGGACGCCGAACCCGACGCCACCGCCGGCTGCTCCTGCCGCCGGGCCCTCGACGGCTTCGAGCTGCCCTTCGAGCTGCCCTGATGCCCTCCGCCCCACCCGCCGGTGAGCCCGCGCCGCGCGACGGCGCCCTCCCCGGCGACGCCCTGGTGGGGCAGCGTCCGTTCAGCCTCTACCTGCACGTCCCGTTCTGCGCCACCAGGTGCGGCTACTGCGACTTCAACACCTACACCGCCGCGGAACTCGGCTCGGCGCCCGGGGCCAGCCGGCAGGCGTACCTGGCTGCCGTCGGTGCTGAACTCGACCTGGCGCTGCGGGTGCTGGGCGGCCCCCGTCCGGTGGAGACGGTGTTCTTCGGCGGGGGGACGCCGACGATGCTCGAGCCGGGCGAGCTGACCGGGCTGCTGGACGCCGTCCGGCAACGGTTCCCGCTCGCCCCCGGCGCCGAGGTCACCACCGAGGCCAACCCCGAGTCGGTGGACCCCGACTACCTGGCCGCCCTGGTCGCGGCGGGCTTCAACCGACTGTCGCTGGGCATGCAGTCCAGCGTCCCGCGGGTGCTCGCCGTCCTCGACCGGCGCCACACCCCGGGCCGGGTGCCGCAGGTGGTGGAATGGGCGCGCGCCGCAGGGTTCGCCTCGGTGAGCCTCGACCTGATCTACGGTGCCCCCGGGGAGTCCGCCGAGGACTGGCGCACCAGCCTGCGGGCAGCCCTCGCCCTGCGACCCGACCATGTGTCGGCCTACTCCCTGATCGTCGAACCGGGGACGCGCCTGGCCGCCCGGGTGAGGCGCGGCGAGCTCGCGGGCATCGACGATGACGTTCACGCCGCCTACTACGCGATCGCCGATCAGGAACTCACCACCGCGGGCCTGGCCTGGTACGAGGTGAGCAACTGGGCGCTGCCCGGCCACGCGTGCCGGCACAACGTCGCGTACTGGCGCAGCCACGACTGGTGGGGGATCGGACCGGGCGCCCACTCCCACGTCGGCGGCGTGCGATGGTGGAACCTGCGCCACCCCAGCCGCTATTCGGCGCGGTTGGCCGTCGGGGAAAGCCCCGCGGAGGGCCGGGAGCTCCTGACCCCTGCCGACCAGCGCGTGGAAGCGGTTCTGCTGGGCCTTCGGCTCGCCGAGGGAATTGGTCTGGACATACTCACTCATACTGAACGGCGGCGCGTATCGGCGATCCTCCAGGCCGGCCATGCCGAGCTGCGCGGCGATCAGCTCCGTCTCACCTTGTCAGGGCGCTTGTTGGCGGATGGGATCGTCCGCGATCTCCTCGACTGAATCGATTTAGAATTCATCATTCGGCCAGCGCAAGTGAGCAATTCCACCCCCGTGGATTAACAACGATTTCGTAACGTCCCGCAGATTGAGACTGCGTTGTAACAAGGGTGAGACAAAACGGTGGTTTTATATGGCCTGCCTCTCGTAGCCTTGCCCGACCGTGCCAGTGGCGGGAGGCCACTGATCACAAGGAGGACATGTGAACAACAGATCCATCAAGCTCATGGGTGCGACGATCCTCGTCGCGTCGCTGGCGCTGGCCGGCTGCGGCTCTCGCGAGCCGGTCGCCTCGCCGACGGCCGGTGGGAGCGCGACGTCCGCACCTGCGGAGAACAAGGTTGCCAAGATCGGCTTCATCGCCCCGCTGTCAGGCGGCCTGTCCGCCCTCGGCACCGGCATGCGGAACTCGGTCCAGCTGGCCGTCGACCAGGCCAACGAGTCGGGCGCCATCCCCGGCTGGACGCTCGAGTTCGTCCCGATGGACGACGAGGCCAAGCCCGACGTCGGTGCGAACGCCGCCACCTCGCTGGCTGCCGATGACGAGGTCGTCGGTGTCGTGGGAACGCTGAACTCCGGCGTCGCCCAGAGCGTGATCCCGATCCTCGACGCCGCCAAGATCGTCCAGGTCTCGCCGGCCAACACCAACCCGACGCTCACCCAGGGCGCCGACCCGGCCAACCCGAGCCGGCCGAACGCCAACTACTTCCGGACCGCGACCACCGACGCCGTCCAGGGCCCGGTCGCCGCGAAGTTCCTGCTGGACAGCGGGGTCAAGAAGGTCGCCACGGTGCACAACAAGGGCACCTACGGCCAGGGCCTGGTCGAGGCCTTCACCAAGGCCTACACCGATGGTGGCGGCCAGGTGGTCGCCGCCGAGTCGATCGACGCCGACGCATCCGACTACACCACGGTGGTCACCAAGATCGCGACCGCCGGTCCCGAGGTCGTCTACTTCGGTGGCGAGTACCCCTCGGGTGGTCCGCTGTCGAACCAGATGAAGGCCAACGGCCTGAACGTCCCGCTGATGGGCGGCGACGGCATCTTCGACCCGACCTTCATCGAACTCGCGGGTAGCGGGTCCGACGGCGACCTCGCCACCTCCGTGGGTGCGCCGCCGGAGGAGCTGCCGTCGGCGGCCGACTTCATCGCCGCCTACAAGGCCAAGGGCTTCGCCGAGCCCTACGCGGCCTACGGCCCGATGTCCTACGACGCCGCCAACGCCATCATCGAGGCGCTGAAGGTGGCCCTGCCGAACGCTACCGA
This sequence comes from Actinomycetes bacterium, assembly GCA_023432725.1. GTDB lineage: Bacteria > Actinomycetota > Actinomycetes > Propionibacteriales > Propionibacteriaceae > Propionicimonas. The sequence continues at coordinate 7,373 of JAEYUH010000189.1, forward strand.
CGCCAAGTCTGCGCGTGAGGCGATCGTCGCCGCCACCAACGACGTCGCCTTCGACGGTGCGTCCGGCCGGGTGGAGTTCGACGAGTACGGCGACACCATCACCCGCACCATCACGGTCTACAAGGTCGCCAACGGCGCCTGGGTGACCGAGAAGGTGGTGAACCTGGACTGACCGGGTCACCGGTGAGGACGTGACACGGTTGGTGCCCTCCTGCGCGGAGGGCACCAACCGCGTCGCCCGGGGGAGGCGGACCAAGAGAGGGAGGGTGCTGGCGGGGTGGACTTCTTCCTGCAGCAATTGATCAACGGGCTGTCGCTCGGGTCGTTGTACGCGCTGATCGCGGTGGGCTACACGGTGGTGTACGGCATCGTGCAGCTGATCAACTTCGCCCACGGCGAGATCTTCATGGTGGGAGCGTTCGGCGCCTTCACGGTCTGGATGTTGCTCGGCCGGCCCACCGACTGGGGAGTGGCCGGGTCGCTTCTCGTTCTCCTGCCGCTCATGCTCCTCGGCGGAATCATCGTGTCGGTCGGCACAGCGCTGCTGACCGAGCGGGTCGCCTACCGGCCGCTGCGGTCGGCACCACGCTTGGCGCCACTCATCTCGGCGATCGGCGTCTCGGTCTTCCTCCAGGAGTTCATCCGCCTCTTCTACGGCCAGATCCCCGGCTTCCCCGACTCCAAACGCGCCATCCCGTTCCCCACCATCGAGGGGATCTCGGGCCAGAGCATCCAGCTCGGCGGCGTCCTGATCCAGATGCCGGGACTGTTCACCGTCGGCGCGCTCGCGCTGAGCACCGTGTTCCTGTGGTTCTTCGTGAACCGGACACGGACCGGCCGCGCGATGGTCGCCACCTCGCAGGATCCTGACGTCGCCCGGCTGATGGGCATCAACGTCGACAAGACGATCGTCGCCGCCTTCGCGGTCGGGGCCGGCCTGGCCGCGCTCGCCGGGGTGGCGCACGGTTTGCGCTACTCCAACATCGACTTCCGGATGGGCTTCCTCGCCGGCCTCAAGGCGTTCACCGCCGCGGTGCTGGGCGGGATCGGGAACATCAACGGCGCCGTCGT
>JAEYUH010000216.1 GCA_023432725.1 Actinomycetes bacterium
GGGGTGGTCGGCGACGACGAGGGCGGCCTGCTGCGGGTCCTGCGGCAGGTCGGCCTCCACCTCGGGCGGCACGAAGGTGCGCTCGAGCGCGAGGGCGCAGCCGTGGACGGTGGTGGGCCAGGCGATCCCGGCCAGGGTGGTGGCCAGGTCGGCGCCCGCGCTGAACTCGTCCTGCTCGATGGAGGTGAACCCGTCGGGCGTCCCGTGGCGCAGGTGCTCGGCCAACCCCGGCTCGGCGGCGATCAGGTCCGTGGTGCGGACCAGCGCGAAGAGCCGCGCCGGCTGGTCCCAGCCGGACCTCGCGACGTGGTGCTCGACCTCGATCAGGGCGGCGGTCAGGGCGTCGTTCACTGGCACTGCGGCACCGCCGCACCGGACGCGGGGTCGTTGAGGTGGTCGAGGGTGGACAGGGCGTCCCCGAGGTTCTCGACAGGGACGAGCTGCAGTCCGGGATGGGACTCCCGGGCGTCGACACAGTTGGCCCTGGGCAGCAGGAAGACCTGCGCCCCGTCCCGGGCGGCGGCGGCGATCTTCTCCTGCACCCCGCCGATCGCGCCCACCCGGCCGCTGGAGTCGATCTCCCCTGTCGCTGCCACGACGCGCCCGGCCAGCAGCGGGTCGGGGGTCAGCAGTTCGTAGATCGCCAGCGCGAACGGCAGACCTGCACTGGGGCCACCGATCGCGGGATCGATACCGAAGCTGATGTCAGGGGCGTACTTGTACCCGACGTCGAGCAGCACCCCGACGACCGGGGTCTCGGCGTCGGTGCTGGACGGCCGGGTGGTGACGGTCTCGCTCAACGCCACGCCGTCGCGCTCGAAGTCAAACTTCACGACCTTGCCGACGCCCTGTTTGGCGATCGCCTGCTTGACGTCGTCCACCCGCTCGACGTGCACGTTGTCGACGGCGGTGATCAGGTCGCCCGGCTTGAGCTTCTCGTGGGCGGGCCCGGCGGCCGACACCCACGTGACCATCGGCAGTTCGAGGACCGGCACCCCTGCCACCCGCAGCGCGGCGACCACGGCCGTGCCCTGCGAGTCGTCCATCGAGCGGACGCTGGCGTCCTGGATCTCGGTGGCGTCGATGCCGGGCGGGTAGACGGCGTCCCGGGGCATCACCTCGCGGGAGGGCAACCAGTACGAGAACAGCGCCTCGGGAAGGGTGAGCGCACTGTCCGGCCGGGTCACCGAGACGGTGGCCATCCGCACCTCGCCGCTGGGCACGAAGGTCTCGATCCCGCGGATCGCGATGGCAGGACTCGGGCCACCCTCGACGTCGACGTCGCCCAGCAGGTTGTAGGTGGAGCCGGGGCTCCAGGTGACGAACGGCACCGGAACCATCGCGATCAGGGCAGCCAGCGCCACGAACAGCAGAGCCGCGACGGCAGCTGTCCAGGTCTGCTTGGTCACTACGTTCCCTCCACGTCGGCCCGCCCCCCGGCATGCACCCGAGCACGATACCGCCCCCGCTTGAGAAAACCCTTGGGAAGCTGAGCGACAATGGGGTGGAGCGGGCAGAGGAGCGGCATGAGCGACGCGGGCAGCAACGACGACTTCGGTACCGGCGGCGAACCGGACCGGCCGGAGGAGGAGGCGCTGCTGCGCTTCCTGTCCCAGTTCGGCATCACCCCCGGACCCGACGGCAGGCTCGACATCCAGGAGCTGATGGGCAGGATGCAGTCGATGATGGCCGCGTTCACCAGCCAGCTGGCCAGCTTCGGGCCCACCGACCCCGACTCCGGCATGAACTGGCGGTTCACCAAGGACATCGCCCGCAAGCTGACCGCGGCCGCAGGGCCGGACCCCACCCCGTCGCAGTCGCAGCTGACCGCGATCCGGTCGGCCGCCGAGCTGGCCGACCTGTGGCTGGACGAGCAGATCGCCTTCCCGCCGATCACGCCGCGACCCGCCGCCTGGAGCCGCGCCGAGTGGGTGGAGAACACCTTCGACACCTGGCAGCAACTGATCCGTCCGGTGGTGACCCAACTCGGCACGACGCTTGGCGGCCTGCTCGACGCCCAGTCGCCGGCCGACCCGGCAGCGGGCATGCTGCAGCCGATGATCAAGACGGCGGCGTCCGGGATGTTCGCCGCCCAGGTGGGCCAGTCGCTGGGCCGGCTGGCCGTCGAGGCGTTCAGCGCCGGAGACATCGGGCTGCCGCTCACCGCGCGCCCCGTGGTGGCGCTGCTGCCCACCAACATCGACCAGTTCGGCGAGGGACTGGAGGTGTCCCGGCCGGACCTGCTGCTGTTCCTCGCGCTGCGGGAGACCGCCAGGCAGCGGCTCTTCGGCGCGGTCGGCTGGCTGGGTCCGCAGCTGCTGGCGCTGGTCGAGCACTACGCCCGTGGCATCTCGATCGACCCCGCTGCCCTCGAGCAGGCGATCGAGTCCCAGCTCGGCAGCGCGATGACCGCCGAGGAGGTCGAGCAGGCGGGCCAGGCGATGGCAGGCTCGCTGTTCGTTCCCCAGGTGAGCGAGGAGCAGCGCGCCGTGCTCGGCAGGCTGGAGACCCTGCTGGCGCTCGTGGAGGGCTGGGTGGACGAGGTGGTCGACCAGGCCACCCGGCAGCGGATGCCCGCCGCCGCGCTGCTCACCGAGATGATGCGCCGGCGGCGCGCCGCGGGCGGGCCGGCGGAGTCGGCGCTGAAGGCGCTGGTCGGCCTCGAGCTGAGGCCGCGCCGGACCAGGGACGCGGCGAACCTGTGGGCGGCCACCCGCGCCACCCGCGGGGCGGCGGCGAGGGACGCCTCCTGGGCGCATCCCGACCTGATCCCGTCCGCCGCCCAACTGGACGACCCGCTCGGCTACGCCGAGCAGGGACACCAGCCGCCGACTCCCGACGACCTGGACGCCGAACTGGCCCGCCTGCTCGACGAGGAGGGCGGCTCGTCGGAGGGCTGAATCAGCCGTCCGGCCGGACGAACTCCAGCCCCTCCAGGAAGCCGCGCGCCCGGTCGGCCTCCGGGTAGGCCGACACGAGCTCCCAGAACCGCGCCGAGTGGGTCGGCTCCACCAGGTGGACGAGTTCGTGCAGCAGCACGTAGTCACCGACCCAGCG
>JAEYUH010000335.1 GCA_023432725.1 Actinomycetes bacterium
CCCCGGGCAGGATGGCGCCGGTTCCGATGAACGCCCCCTTGATGAAGCGCAGCGTCCAGTCGATCACGCCGTGGGTCGGCGCCGTCTTGGTGGGGGTCGTCACCGCGCCAGCTTAGTGGCGGCCCCGACCTCCTTGATTCGGCCGCCCGCCGCGGAGACACTGGCCCGACCATGACCAGGCCGCGTACCCGTCCGTCCCGATGGCTGCCCGCCGAGCCCGACGGACGCCCACCGGCCGGCCCCGGCGACCTCGCCGCCGCGGTCGACCTGCTGCGCGGCCTGCGGTGGGTGGCCCTGACCGGGGCGGGGATTTCGACCGACTCCGGGATCCCGGACTACCGGGGTCCCGACGCCCCGCCCCGCAGCCCGATGACCTACCAGCAGTTCGTCTCCGACCCCGACTTCCGGCGGCACTACTGGGCGCGCAACCACTACGGCTGGCACCACGTCTGGCGGGTCGCGCCCAACGCCGGACACCGGGCGCTGGCCGACCTCGAGGGGCGCGGGATCGTGCTCGGCGTGATCACGCAGAACGTCGACCTGCTGCACGAGGAGGCGGGTTCGCGCCGCGTGATCGACCTGCACGGCCACTACAACGAGGTGGTCTGCCTGTCGTGCGGGGAGCGGATCTCGCGCAGCGAGCTGGACGCGCGGCTGTCGGCGCTCAACCCCGGCTTCCTGGAGCGGGTCGAGGAGGTCGCCGACGTCGAGGTCGCACCGGACGCCGACGCGGTGATCGAGCAGACCGAGGGTTTCGTGGTCGCGGACTGCGCGGTCTGCGGCGGGGTACTGAAGCCGGACATCGTGTACTTCGGCGAGACCGTCCCCGCCGAGCGGGTGGCCGCCGCCTACGCGCTCGTGGACGAGGCGGACGCGCTCGTGGTGGCTGGCAGTTCGCTGGCGGTGATGTCAGGGCTGCGCTTCGTCCGGCACGCCGCGTCGGCCGGTAAGCCGGTGGTGATCGTGAACCGCGGCATCACCCGTGGCGACCGGTACGCCCTCCTGCGACTCAACGCCGGCACCTCCGAAGCGCTGACCTACCTGGCCGAACACCTGTAGCCCGAGGGCGACTCACCGGTTCCCTGACTCACAAGACGGACCCCGCCGTCCCACCCGTCACAGGGACGGTTCTCGCGTCCCACCCGCCGAGACACCGGAACCGTCCCCGCGTCCCACCCGCCGAGACCGGAGAACCGTCCCGGTGAACCGGAACGGCCCGCCCCGGTGAGGGACGGGCCGTTGGTCGGCTACTGCGGCGGCTGGTAGGGCTGCTGCTGCGGCGCGCCACCGGGCTGGGTGGGCGGGCCGTAGCTGGGCGGCGCCGGGGTGTCACCGGAGGTCGGGTACTGCGGCTGGGCGGGCGCGCCGTAGGACGGCGGCTGGGCCGGCGGGTACTGCTGCGGCGGGTACTGCTGCGGCGGGTACTGCGTCGGCGCGGGGAACTGGCCCTGCGCGGGGGCCGGCTCGGGGAACTGCCCCGGCGGCGGTGCCATCGGGTTTGACTGCTGGTAGGCCTGCGGGTTCGGCAGCCCTGTCGCCGCCGCGGCCCCCGCCTCGAGCTGGGCGTTCGTGGGTTCGGAACCCGGACGCGGGGCGTCGCCGCGGTCGCTGATCTCGCCGAAGCTCACCTGGGGGGCCTGCCGGACCGCCTGGTCGTTGACCTCGAAGTAGGTGGCCTTCTCGAACTTGAACATGCCCGCGACGAAGTTCGACGGGAACGACTCGACCTGGGTGTTGTAGTTGCGGACGTTGGCGTTGTAGAACCGACGGCCGGCAGCGATCCGGTCCTCGGTGGCGGCCAGCTCACGCTGCAGTTCGAGGAAGTTCACGTTGCTCTTCAGCTCGGGGTACGCCTCGACGCTGACGATCAGCTGGCGGACGGCGCCGGACAGCTGCTCCTCGACCTGGGCCCGCTGCTCGCTGGGCACACCGCCGCTCGCCTGGGCCAGCTGGGCGGCCTGGCTGCGCAGTGCCACCACCTGCTCCAGCGTGTTCCGCTCGTGCGCGGCGAAGGCGCGCACCGTCTCGACGAGGTTCGGAATGAGGTCGTAGCGGCGGTTCAGCTCGACGTCGATCTGCCGCCAGGACTCCTGGATCAGGTTCCGGGACCGGACGAAGCCGTTGTACAACGAGACGGCGTAGCCGCCGACCGCCAGGACGATCAGCAGTACGATGATGAATCCCCACATGGTGGCGCTTCTTTCGTTCGCGAAGGATGCTGGGCAGCGCCAGCCTAACGGCACAGGGTGCGAATCCGGCAGGGAGTCACCGTGTGTTCGTCGTGGGCTCAGCTCAGCCCGAGGTCCGCCAGCCCGAGGGCGTAGCGGTACGGCAGCCCTGCCGCCTCCACCACCTCGCGGGCCCCCGTGTCCCTGTCGACGAGGACGGCGACGCCGACCACCTCGGCGCCCGCCTCGCGCACCGCCTCGACGGCGGTCATCGCCGAGCCCCCCGTGGTCGAGGTGTCCTCGACGACGAGGACGCGCCGCCCTGCGACGTCGGTGCCCTCGATCCGGCGCTGCAGGCCGTGGGCCTTGGCCTCCTTGCGCACCACGAAGGCGTCCAGCCGTCC
>JAEYUH010000337.1 GCA_023432725.1 Actinomycetes bacterium
GCTCGCGGTGTCGCTGGCCTGGCTGTTGCGGTCGCCTGCCGGTGCCACGCCGGTGCCGGTCACGGTGGCCGAGGGGACCACCGGGAGCGCTGCCGGGGTCGAGTGGCGACTGATCGGGCTGGTCGCGGCCGAGACGGTGCCCTCGGGCCTGTCCAGTGTCGAGCCGGTGCCCGGCGCGATCTTCGTCCTCGCCCGATTCACCTACGCAGGACCGGCAGGGCAGGAGCTGTACTGCCGGGTCACGCTGGCCGGCGACGGTAGGCAGTGGGCCTCGCGGTTCCACACCCCGGGCGATGCCCAGTCATCCGCCGGCTGTGACGGCAGTCCGTCCGGCACCGCGGAGGTGCTGTTCGAGATCCCGCGCAGCGCGGTGGGCGAGGTCCGGGGCCTGGAGGTCGCGAGCGGGGACGGCGCCGTGCTGCTGGCGGGAACGGTTCAGTAGTCGGTGTCGGGCAACCGGGTCAGCGGGACCGTGACCGTCCACGGGCTGGCGAACGAGTCCGGGTTCCAGGCGGGGTCGTCGCTGAGGCCGAGGATCGTGTTCGCTGTGTACTCCATCGCGACCACGCCGACCTCGAAGCCGTCGCCGGGCGCGTAGCTCCCCGAGAAGGTGAAGGCGGCCCTGAACTCCATCCAGCGGTCCACCGGCGGCACCACCTGGCGGCGATTGCCCCAGGGACGGTCCGGGTCGACAGCTCCGAGCCCGTACTGCGGCCTGACCACGAACTGGTCGCTGACGCGGTCGATCCCGACAAGGTTCCCGTAGTCGCCCGACAGCGGCGCCAGCGACTCGTCGTGGGGGTTGCGGACGCTGCCGCTCACCACCACCTGCCACGGGTCGCCGGTGGCCTTCGTCCGGAACACAACGGTGGCCGAGTCGAGCCGGAAGACCAGGTTGCCGGCGTCCAGTTCGGTACCGGGGGCCACCGCCACGGTGGGCGCGGCGCGGCGTTCGAAGCCACCGGCGACCCCCACCACCGCCAGGCTCGCTGCCACCACGCCGAGGACGGCGAACAGCACCCACGGGGTGCCGGAACGGGAGGTGGTGGCGGGCTGCGTCACGCCGGGCAGTCTAGCCAGCGGGGGGTCGGCAGGGCGCTGGGAGGCCTTTGGTAGAGTCGCCGCCCGGAAGGGAATCCCAATGCCAAGCAGCCTTTACGCGCGCCCGCAGGTCGACGCACTCCTGGTGCTGGAGGACGGCCGTTCCTTCCGCGGGTACTCCTTCGGGGCCACCGGCGAAGCCTTCGGTGAAGCGGTCTTCGCCACCGGGATGTCGGGCTACCAGGAGACCCTCACCGACCCCAGCTACCACCGGCAGGTGGTGATCGCCACCGCCCCGCACATCGGCAACACCGGCTGGAACGACGAGGACGACGAGTCCCGGCAGATCTGGGTGGCGGGCTACGTGGTGCGTGACCTGTCCCGGGTGCGCTCGAACTGGCGGTCGAACCGCTCGCTGGACGAGGAACTCCGCACCCAGGGGGTGGTGGGGATCGCCGAGGTCGACACCAGGGCGCTCACCCGGCACCTGCGCGAGCGCGGGGCGATGCGGGTCGGGATCTCCACCGAGGAACTCGACCCCGCCCGCCTGCTCGAGCGGGTCCGGCAGGTGCCGCCGATGAAGGGGGCCAACCTTGTCGCCGAGGTGACCGTCCCGCGGACCCAGGTCGTGGCCGCGGTCGGGCAGAAGCGGTTCACCGTGGCAGCCGTCGACCTCGGCATCAAGGACATGTCGCCCTACCGGATGGCGGAGCGGGGGATCGAGGTGCACGTCCTGCCGGCGACCACCGACCTGGCCGGGATCCGCGCCCTGAACCCCGACGGGGTGTTCTTCTCCAACGGCCCCGGCGATCCGGCCGCCGCCGACTACGAGGTGGCGCTGCTCCAGGAGGTGCTGGACGCGGGACTGCCCTACTTCGGGATCTGCTTCGGCAACCAGATCTTCGGCCGTGCGCTGGGGTTCGGCACCTTCAAGCTCAAGTACGGTCATCGCGGCATCAACCTCCCGGTGATCGACCTGACCACCCGGAAGGTCGAGATCACCTCGCAGAACCACGGCTTCGCGGTCGACGCGCCGCTGCACACCACCACCGCCACCCGCTGGGGTGAGGCCAGGGTGTCCCATGTCTGTCTCAACGACGACGTGGTGGAGGGACTCGAGCTGCGTTCCCCACAGGGTGACCTGCTGAGCTTCTCGGTGCAGTACCACCCGGAGGCGGCCGCCGGCCCGCACGACTCGGCGTACCTGTTCGACCGCTTCATCGAGGTGATGGAGCGCAGACGCGGCTCCGCCGGCCTCCGACCCACCGCCGACCAGACCCCCGAGGACGCCTGATGCCGCGACGGACCGATATCTCCTCGATCCTCGTGATCGGGTCCGGGCCGATAGTGATCGGTCAGGCCTGCGAGTTCGACTACTCCGGCACCCAGGCCTGCCGGGTGCTGCGGGAGGAGGGCTTCCGGGTCATCCTCGTCATCTCCAATCCGGCCACGATCATGACCGACCCCGAGTTCGCCGACGCCACCTACATCGAGCCGATCCTTCCCGACTACCTGGAGAAGGTGATCGCCGCCGAGCGTCCGGACGCGCTGCTGGCCACCCTCGGCGGTCAGACGGCACTGAACGCCGCCGTCGCGCTGCACGAGTCGGGAGTCCTTGAGCGGTACGGCGTCGAACTGATCGGCGCCTCGATCGACGCGATCCAGGCAGGGGAGGACAGGGAGAGGTTCAAGGGGATCGTCACCGGCCTGAACCTGCCCGGCATCGACGTCGGAGTCGCCCGCTCGGCGATCTGCCACACCATGGACGAGGTGGTCGCCGCGGCGGGCGAGCTCGGCTTCCCCGTGGTGGTCAGGCCCTCCTTCACGATGGGAGGGGTCGGCTCCGGCTTCGCCTACAACGAGCACGAGCTGCGACGGATCGCCGGCACCGGCCTGGCCGCGTCCCCTGTCACCGAGGTGCTGATCGAGGAGTCGGTGCTCGGCTGGAAGGAGTACGAGCTCGAGGTGATGCGCGACAAGGCGGACAACGTCGTGATCGTGTGCTCCATCGAGAACCTCGACCCGATGGGCGTCCACACCGGCGACTCGATCACGGTGGCGCCCGCGATGACCCTCACCGACAGGGAGTACCAGAACCTGCGCGACGTCGGCATCGCGGTGATCCGCGCCGTCGGGGTCGACACCGGCGGCTGCAACATCCAGTTCGCCGTCCATCCCGAGACCGGCCGGATGATCGTCATCGAGATGAACCCGCGGGTCTCCCGGTCCTCGGCGCTGGCCTCGAAGGCCACCGGCTTCCCGATCGCCAAGATCGCCGCCAAGGTGGCCGTCGGCTACACCCTCGACGAGATCCCGAACGACATCACCGCCGAGACCCCCGCCTCCTTCGAGCCGACCCTCGACTACGTCGTGGTCAAGATCCCGCGGTTCGCGTTCGAGAAGTTCCCGACCGCCGACTCCACCCTCACCACCCACATGAAGTCGGTGGGTGAGGCGATGGCGATCGGCCGCAACTTCACCGAGGCGCTCGGCAAGGCGCTGCGCTCCCTCGAGGACGACAAGGCGGGTTTCGACCTGACCGGAGACCTGCTCGAGAGCCTCGAGGAACTGCTCGACGGCAGCTCCCGGCCGCACGACGGCAGGCTCAAGCTGGTGATGAACGCCTTCCGCAAGGGCGCCACCGTCGCACAGCTCCACGAGGCGACCGGGATCGACCCGTGGTTCCTCGATCAGGTGCTGATGATCCACGACGTCGCGCAACTGGTCCGCGAGGCCGACGCCCTCGACGAGCGGCTGCTGCGGCTGGCGAAGCGACACGGCCTCTCCGACGACCAGATCGGGCGGCTGCGCAACCTGTCCCCGGACGTGGTGCGCGGGCTGCGCTGGGCGCTCGGCGTCCGTCCCGTCTACAAGACCGTCGACACCTGCGCCGCCGAGTTCGCCGCCCGCACCCCGTACCACTACTCCAGTTACGACGAGGAGACCGAGGTCGAGCCGCGCACCAGGCCGGCGGTGCTGATCCTCGGCAGCGGACCCAACCGGATCGGCCAGGGCATCGAGTTCGACTACTCCTGCGTCCACGCCGCCCTCGCACTGCGCGAGGCGGGCTACGAGACGGTGATGGTGAACTGCAACCCCGAGACCGTCTCCACCGACTACGACACCTCCGACCGGCTGTACTTCGAGCCGCTCACCCT
>JAEYUH010000040.1 GCA_023432725.1 Actinomycetes bacterium
CGGCACGGTCGCTGGTACCTGCTGTGCCGCCTGGTCAGGAGCCAGGCGATCCGGACCTACCGGCTCGACAGGGTGCAGGGGGTGGAGGTGCTGGCGGAGACCTTCGAGCCGCCGTCAGGTCTCGACCCGGTAGCCGCCCTGGAGGAGAACCTCGCCGCGGGCTGGGAGTACCCCACCGAGGTCATCATCAAGACCTCCCTCGAGGAGGCCCGCCACTGGCTGCCGCGCTCGGTCGGCCACCTCGAGCCGATCGACGAGGCCACCACCCGGTTGACCGGCACCACCAGCTCGCCGTACTGGTACGCCGAGGTGCTGGCGTCGCTGCCGGTCGACTTCACGATCGTGGCCGGGCCCGAGCTGAAGGACGCGGCCAGGACAATCGGCGAGCGGCTGGTCGCCGCCGCCGGGGCTCAGCCTGCCGACTCCCACTCGGAGGCCAGCAGCGCGTAGAGGTAGGTGTCGTGCCAGAGCGGGTTGCCGTGCTCGTCGTCGACGAAGCTGACCGCGGCCAGCAGGTGGCCCTCCCGCCGGAACCCGACCCGCTCCAGCAGCCGCCAGGAGGCCGCGTTGTCGGGGTTGCAGCGGGCTGTCACCCTGCGCACCCCCCACTGGCCGAAGGCGAGGTCGAGCAGCCCCCTGACCGCCTCGGTGGCATAGCCACGGCCCCAGTGGTCGGGGTGGAAGACGTACCCGAGTTCGCTGGTGCGCCAGGCCTCGGGGTCCTCAGGGTGGAAGTAGAGGTTGCCGACCAGTTCGCCGGTGTCGGCACGGTAGACCGCGAGGAAGTCCTCGTCGCCGCTGCGGCGGCGGGCCTCGAGGTCGCACGCCTCCCGGCTCTGCACCGGGTACGGCTCGAAGGCGACGGCCTCCGGCCGGGACAGGTAGGCGTGCAGCCCTGCGCCGTCGGTCGGCAGGAACCGCCGCAGCACCAGGCGCGGCGTGGCCAGCGGCAACCCGGTCTCAGGCACCGATGGCGAACCAGCGGTCGAGTTCCTGAGCTGTGCCGTCCTCGGCGAAGGGCGCGGTGACATGGTCGGCCGCCTCCTTCACCTCGGCAGCGGCGTCGCCGATGGCGACCCCCCGTCCGGCCCAGGAGAGCATCTCGATGTCGTTGCGGCCGTCGCCCAGCGCGAGCACGTCCGCCCGGTCGACGCCGAGGGTCTGGGCGACCTCGACCAGGGCGAGCGCCTTGTTCACCCCGGCCGGGGCGATGTCCAGCCAGGCCGACCAGCCGACGAAGTAGTTGACGCCGTGAAGCCCGAGGCGGGCGGCGAGCGCAATGAAATCGTCATCGGAGGCCGCCGGGTCGCGCACCACGATCCGGGTCACGTCGCTGCCGGCGAGTTCGTCGGGGGTCACCACCTCGATGGACCCGTCCAGGTCGCCGTCGGGGAAGTGCTTGGTGACCCGGTAGCCGACCCCGACCACCTCGGCGGCGAGGGCCGCACCCGGGTGCTCATCGAGGACCCGCTCGATCACCGTCGCGGGGTTGAACGTCACCACCTGCTGGAACTCCAGCGGTGGGAACTGGACGCAGACCGCCCCGTTCGACGCGATCACCGGCGCCCGCGGCAGGTCGAGCTCTTCGAACACCGGCCGGGTCGCGTGCCAGCTACGACCGGTGGCAAGGACGACGGGCACTCCCGCGTCCACAACTCGTCGGACACTCCGACGGACACTGTCGGGCAGCCTTCCCTCGTGATCGACCAACGTGCCGTCGATGTCGAGCGCCACCAACTGCGGCCTCCAAGCCGCCAGCGGCCCCCTGGCCGCCATCTCTTCGTTTCTCATCTTCACCCAAGCGTAGCCCGCCGCCCGAAACTTGCGGTGGACGTGCGGTGACCGGCGGGTGAACCCGTCCTGCCGTGCCGGCGGGGCTCAGGGCAGCGGCGTGAGCAGCTCGCGCCCGCCCAGGTAAGGACGCAGCGCCGCCGGGACGTGGACGGAGCCGTCGGCCTGCTGGTGGTTCTCCAGCAGCATGATGATCATCCGCGTCATCGCACAGAGGGTGCCGTTCAGGGTGGCCGCCGCCTTGACGGTCTCCCCGTCCCGGATCCGGATGTTCAGCCGCCGGGCCTGGAACTCGGTGCAGTTGGAGGTGGAGGTGATCTCGCGGTAGCGGTTCTGGGTGGGCAGCCAGGCGTAGCAGTCGTACTTGCGGGCGGCGCTCAGCCCGAGGTCGCCGGAGGCGACGTCGAGTACCTGGAACGGCAGTTCGAGGGAGCTGATGAACTCCTTCTCGAAGCCCAGCAGCCGGGCGTGGTGGGCCTCGGCCTCGCTCGGGTCGCAGTAGACGAACATCTCTACCTTGTCGAACCAGTGGACCCGGAAGATGCCGCGGGTGTCCTTGCCGTAGGCCCCGGCCTCGCGGCGGTAGCACGGGCTGAACGCGACGTAGTGGCGCGGCAGCGTGGCGGCGTCGAGGATCTCGTCGGAGTGGTACGCGGCCAGCGCCACCTCGGAGGTGCCGACCAGGTACAGGTCGTCGGCCGGCAGGTGGTAGACGTCCTGGGCGGCCTGGCCCAGGAAGCCGGTGCCCTCCATCGCCGAGGGACGCACCAGCGCCGGTGGGATCATCGGGGTGAAGCCCCACTCGGCGGCCTTGGCCATGGCCAGGTTGAGCAGCGCGAACTCCAGCTGCGCGCCGACCCCGGTGAGGAAGTAGAACCGGGAGCCGGACACCTTGGCGCCGCGCTCCATGTCGATGGCGCCGAGCAGTTCGCCCAGTTCCAGGTGGTCGCGCGGGGTGAATCCCTCTGCCTCGAAGTCGCGCGGCGTCCCGATCGTCTCGAGCACTGTGAAGTCGTCCTCGCCGCCGCGGGGGACGTCCTCGCCGACGAGGTTCGGCAGCTTCGCCATCAGCTCGTCGAACCGCTGCCCCGCCACTGCGGACGCGGCCTCGGCGGCCTTCACGTCCGCTGCCAACTGCCTGGTGCGGGCGAGCAGTTCCTGCTTGGCGTCCCCAACGGCCTGGGCGATCTGCTTGCCGGTGGCCTTCTGCTCGGCGCGCAGGGTCTCGAAGGCGGCGATCCCGGACCGGCGGGCCTCGTCTGCGGCGACCAGTTCGTCCACCAGCGCCACGGACTCCCCGCGGGCCTCCTGGGAGCGGCGGATGCGGTCAGGGTCGGTGCGCAGCAGCTTGGGATCGATCACGGCTCCCAAGCCTATCGACCCCCGCCGAAGTCCGCCTTCCCCGCCCGCCGAGGCCACCGTCCGCGCCGAGAGCTACCGCTTCCCACCGAAGACTTCCGTGGTGGGTAGCTCTCGATGGCCCAGGGTGGTTCTCGGCGGAGGTCCGGGTCAGAGGACGTCGTCCTCGGGGTTCACCAGCGAGGCGAACCAGGCCTTCGCATCGGCGAACTCGGCGTCGGTGAAGCCATGGCCGACCTTGGGCCGGACGCCGTCCGCCCGCGGGTAGGAGCCGAGGAAGACCACGTCCTCGCAGATCCGGTGCAGGCCGAGCATCGCCTCCGCCAGCCGCGGGTCGCGCAGGTGGCCCTCGGCGTCGATCGAGAAGCAGTAATTGCCCAGGCCCGTCTTGGTGGGACGCGACTCGATCCGGCACAGGTTGACCCCACGGCCCGCGAACTGCTCGAGGATCTCCAGCAGCGCGCCCGGCCGGTCGGCGCGCATGAACGCGACAAGGGTCGTCTTGTCCGCACCGGTGGGCGGCGGGGGCGGGGCCGGGCGGGAGACCAGCACGAACCGGGTCACCGCCGAGCGGTTGTCGGCGATCCCGCTTGCCAGCGCCTCGAGGCCGTACAGCGAACCGGCCACCTCGGCGCAGACCGCGGCGTCGTACTTCGAGGTCGGGTCGGCCACCTCCTGCGCAGCCGCTGCGGTCGAGCCGCCCTCGGTGACGGACGCGTGCGGCAGGTTGGCGGCGAGCCAGTCGCGCACCTGCGCGGCGGCGTGCGGGTGGGTCAGCACCCGCCGGACGTCGGACAGCGTCGTCCCCGGCCGGGCGAACAGGGTGAACTGCACCGGCAGGATCACCTCGCGCACGATCATCAGCCGGCGGCCGTTGGAGAGGCTGTCGAGGGTCACGGTGACGCCGCCCTCGACCGAGTTCTCGATCGGCACCAGGGCACCCTCGACCACCCCGCTGCGCACTGCGTCAAGGGCCTGGCCGACAGTGGCGAAGGGGATCGCCTCCTCGTCGGTGAAGGTCTGCAGCGCCTGGTGGGTGAAGGTCCCCTCCGGTCCGAAGTATCCGAGCACGGGGACAGGTTAGTGCTCGGCGTCGCCGCACCCTGCCGGTGGCTCAGTCGTGAGGCACCAGGTGCCGCTGGCCGAGCAGCGAGAAGGTGGCCCGGAGCCGCGTGAAGGAGGGCAGTTCGCGTCCCTCGCGCCACCACCAGCGCACGATCAGGACGATCACCAGCACCTGCGCCGCGGTGCACAACCCGTCGCGGATCACCGTGGCGGCGACCTGCATCCCGTCGCTGAACTCCACCGACCGTCCTGTGACGTAGGCCATCGACAGCCACATCCCGCGCCACATCATGAGCGGCTCCAGCCGCGACGCTGCCAGCAGGCCGAGTGGCACCCAGGTCGTCAGGTCGTACCAGCTCAGCGTGTAGGGCGAGGTGATCAGCCAGGCCGCGGTCAGGATCGCCGCCGTCCGGACCGCGATGGTGAGCGGATCGCGCCGCGGGTTGGTGGACGCGGGCAGCCCGGGCACCAGCTGCCAGGGCAGCACCCGGGAGAGCATCCACGCGATCGCGATCATCCCCAGCCACCCCAGCCACCCGACTATCGAGCGCGCCACCCACTCCGGCATCAGGAGGGAGAGCAGGCCGTGTACCGGCGGCGCCCAGGAGCCGGCCGAGATGTAGCCGGTGTTGCGGGCCGCGGCGAACAGGGCGCGCGGCACCAGCACGCCGTAGGCGATCGCCAGCGGAATCGCCGCCCCGACGACGAGAAGGATCAGCTTGCGGGGCTCCCGCCGGTACCCCCACACCATCGCCAGCCCGTAGAAGACCAGCGACACCTTGAC
>JAEYUH010000041.1 GCA_023432725.1 Actinomycetes bacterium
TCTTGAGGACGGTGTACACGTCACCGGCCGCCTCGAGGATCTCCTGCACCTGGTCGGTGGTGACGGCGTCCACTCCGCACCCGAACGAGTTCAGCTGCACCAGGTGGAGGGACGGGTCGCGGGCGACGACCGCCGCCGCCTCGTACAGGCGGGTGTGGTAGGCCCACTGGTCGCGCACCCGGATCGGTCGGGCCAGCACCGGCGCCGCCGCGTCGATCACCGAGTCCTCGGTGAAGACTCCCATTCCCAGCCCGTTGATGAGCGACGGGACGCCGTGGTTGACCTCGGGGTCGACGTGGTACGGCCGGCCGGCCAGAACTATCCCCTTCCCGCCGTGCTCGGCGAGGTAGGCCAGCCCGCGCCGCCCCTCCTCACGGATGTCGGCCTTGAAGCGGGCGTCCTCGGCGAGACCGGCCTCGACCGCCGCGGCCGCCTCCTCGGGGGTCACCGCCCAGTCCGCGAACACCTCGACCAAGCGCTCGGCCAGCTTGGCCGGGTCGTTGAGGTTCAGGAAGGGAGTGAGGAATCGCACGCCGGGCGCCTGCAGCCGGCGCAGGTTCTTGTCGAGCACCTGCGGGTAGAACGCCACCACCGGGCAGTTGAAATGGTTGTCTGCCGGAGCTATCACCTTGGCCTCAAGCGGTACACACGGGTAGAAGATCGTGCGAATGCCCTTGTCCAGCAGCCATTCGAGGTGGCCGTGGGCGAGCTTGGCCGGGTAGCAGACGTTCTCGGACGGGATCGACTCCATGCCGCGCTCGAACAGTTCGTGGCTGGACCGTCCCGAGATGGTCACCCGGAACCCCAACTGGGTGAGGATCGTGAACCACAGCGGGTAGTTCTCGTACATGTTGAGCACCCGCGGGATCCCGATGTCTCCCCGGGTGGCCTTGTCCTCGGTGAGCCGGCGGTAGGCGAAGGTGCGGCGGTACTTGTAGTCGTACAGGTTGGGCAGCTGCGACCTGGGCGGCACCTTCTCGGTGCTCGCACCGCGCTCGCAGCGGTTGCCGGAGACATGCCGGGTGCCGTCGGCGAAGGTCGAGATGGTGAGCTGGCAGTGGTTCTGGCACAGCCGGCAGGTGTCGAGGGCTGTGGTGACGCTGAAGCCGTCCAGCTCCTGCGGGCCGATGACCTGCGACTGCTCGCCGAGCGGCCAGTTGCGCTGCGCGGTCAGCGCCGCGCCGTAGGCGCCCATCAGCCCGGCGATGTCGGGACGTACCACCTCCGCCCCGGTGAGGAGCTCGAAGGCGCGCAGCACCGCGTCGTTGAGGAAGGTGCCGCCCTGGACCACCACCGTCTGGCCGAGCTGGGAGGCGTCCTTGAGCTTGATCACCTTGTACAGGGCGTTGCGGACCACCGAGTAGCTCAGGCCCGCCGAGATGTCGGCGGGGGTGGCGCCCTCGCGCTGCGCCTGCTTGACCGACGAGTTCATGAAGACCGTGCACCGGCTGCCGAGGTCGACCGGTGAGCGGGACGCCAGCGCGGACCGGGCGAAGGAGGCCACGTCGGTGCCCATCGTCTGGGCGAAGGTCTGCAGGAAGGAGCCGCAGCCCGAGGAACAGGCCTCGTTGACCGCTATCGAGTCGATGGCACCCGCCCGGATGCTGAGGTACTTCATGTCCTGGCCGCCGATGTCGATCACCGACGTCACCCCCGGGCTGACCCGTTCGGCGGCCCGGTAGTGCGCCATCGTCTCGACCTCGCCGTCGTCGACCCGCAGCGCCGCCCTGACCAGCCCTTCGCCGTATCCCGTGACGCAGGCCCGCGCCAGGTAGGCCCCGTCGGGCAGCTGCTGGTAGATCTCGCGCAGGATCCGGACGGCGGCCGCGACCGGGTCGTTCGAGCCCTCGTAGTGGCTGAACACGAGCTGGTCGTCGCTGCCGAGCACCACCGCCTTGATGGTGGTCGAGCCGGCGTCGATACCGAGGAAGAGTGGCCCCGCGGTGTCGGCCAGCCGGCCCTGGGCCACGGTCGCCCGAGCGTGGCGGGCGTCGAACTCCGCCCGTTCGGCGGCATCGGCGAAGAGCGGACGCAGCCGGTGCCTGGCCAGCGGGATGGTCACCGTCGGACGCAGCCGGCGCAGCAGGTCGTCGGGCAGCTGGGTCTCGGCGTGGCCTGTCGCCTGGGCCCCGGGACGGCGGACGCCGGCCAGCAGGGCGGCTCCGATGGCGACGTACAGCTGCGCGTTCCCGGGAGTGGTGAAGGAGGTCACCTGGCCGCCGAGGGCGCGCTCGTAGGCCTTGCGGAGTTCCGGCAGGAAGTGCAGGGGGCCGCCGAGGAAGACCAGGTTGCCCCGGATCGGATGACCGCAGGCGAGGCCGGAGATGGTCTGGGTGGCCACCGCCTGGAAGACCGACGCCGCCAGGTCGGCGTGCGCGGCACCCTGGTTGAGCAGCGGCTGCAGGTCGGACTTGGCGAACACGCCGCAGCGCGAGGCGATCGGGTAGAGGTGCTGGTACTGGGCGGCCAGGTCGTTGAGTCCCGCCGCGTCGGTGTGCAGCAGGGTGGCCATCTGGTCGATGAAGGCGCCGGTGCCGCCGGCGCAGGTGCCGTTCATCCGCTGCTCGGGCACGGGGCGGAGGTAGGTGATCTTTGCGTCCTCGCCGCCGAGCTCGATCACCACGTCCGCCTCGGGGACGAACCGCTCGATCGCCTCGGTGGCGGCGATCACCTCCTGGACGAAGTCGACCCCCAACAGCTCGGCGATGGTCAGACCTGCCGAGCCGGTGACGGCGGTGTGGAAGGGCCGGCCGGGGAAGCGCTCGGCGACCTCGCCGAGCAGGGTGCCGAGCTCGCCGCGCACGTCGGCATTGTGCCGGCGGTAGGCGCTGTGGACGAGCTCGCCGTCGTCGATGACGACCGCCTTCACCGTGGTGGACCCGATGTCGAGCCCCAGCGAAGCCACCTCCGCCATGCACTCCTCCTGAATCCGCCGGCACCGGTCAGGTTAGCGGCCCACTACGCCTTGTAGTACTCAACCTCGGGATCCGGTCCGCCGCCGGCTGCCCGCCGGGCCGCGTCCGGCGCTTGCCGGGCGTGCGGTGCACGTCTAGCGTGGCGAAACGAGGAGGTCGCCATGGAGTATCTGCTGCTGGCGCTGGCCGCCGGTGCGATGGGCGTCGGCTGGTGGTGGCTGGGGAGGCGTCGCAAGGAGCTGCTGGGCGGCTCCGATGACCCGGCCTCGCTGATCCCGCCCGCCGACCCCGGGCCCCCCGAGGTGTTCACAAGGGAGTCGCTGGTGAGTCGGGAGCGGCGATTCGACCCGGCCGCCTGGGACGACGGCCCGGGCGGCGACACCGCCGGGCCCGGCGACCCCGACGACCTGCCCACCCGGTTCGACAGGTCCTATCTCGAGCGCACCAGCCGGAAGCCGCCGGCCCCGACGCCTGCAGCCGACCCCGTGCCCGATCCCACCTCGACCGCGACGCCGATGGTCGCTGCCGACGACGACCAGCCGGAGTACTTCGACAGGGAGTTCCTGGAGCGCAAGCAGCGCGAGCGACACCAGCCGCCGCCCGAACCGGACGCCTGACTCAAGCCACGCTCAGGGCGACCACCGTATTGCCCTCGGGATCGGCCAGATAGGCGATCCTGCTGTCCGGGTCGACCCGGACGGCGGTCGCGGTGCCGGTGCGGACGAGCCGGCGCATCGCCGCGGTGTCCAGGTCCCATTCCGCCAGTCCCTGATCGGATCCCACCAGGTAGAGCCGACCGCGGGCGCCGTCCACAGCCAGGCCGGTGGCGCCGGGGTCGCCGAAGCCGGTGCTCGTCACGTCGCCGGCACGCGGGTCGAAGACACCGACCCCGCCGCTGGCGTCCAGTACCCAGACCTCGTGGGTGAGCGCGTCGACGGCGAGGTCGGCCGCCCCCTCGACGGTGATCCGCGCCACCCGCTCACCGGTGGAGGTGTCGTAGGTCTCCACCGCGTCCCTGACCGCGACGTAGAGGCGCTCCCGCTCGGTGTCGAGGGCGAGCGCCGCCGGCCGCTTGCCGACCCGCCAGGTGGAGAGCCGGTCGCCCGTGGCGACATCGACCAGGTGGACGCGGGCGCCGGCGCGGTCGGCGACGTAGACCAGCCCTGACGGGGCCGCGGCGATCCCCGCGGGCCGCCCCGGCACGGCGAGGCTGGCGATCTCCACCCCACTGGTGAGGTCGACCACCGACACGTCGCCGCCGTCGTAGTTGGCGGTGTAGCCCAGCCCGGCATCGGCATCGAGCGCTACCGCCACCGGTCGCTGCCCCACCCGGATGGAGCCCGTCATCAGCGGCGGATCGAGTTCCGGCGGTGTGGACTGCGTCGGCGTCCCGGACGGGGTCGGAGACGGCGCGGGCGACTCCGAAGGCGGCAGGGAGGTGGACGGAGTGGGAGCCGGCGGGGCCGGGTCAGGGGCGAGGACGGCGGCCAGCCCGAGCCCGAGCAGGGCGATCGCCAACACCACCCCGGCGCTGCGCAGCAGGCGAACGGAGCGGGGGGACGGGCCCGTCCCGCCGGCGGGCGGGCTCACGCGTCCGCCCGACACGCCGCCGGCCGGTCCGCCCTGGTCTTCCCCACGTCCGTGATCGTACTGGCGCCGCGTCCGCTCCGCGGCCGGACGGCGCGCGGGTGGCGTCAGCTCGCGGCCGGGTTGGCGATCGCGATCGGGTACTCCTCGGCACGCGAGACGATGCGCACCGGGCGGCGCAGCGAAAGGTCGAAGGCGAGCCGCAGGCCGCCCTGGCGGGCCAGCACTATCGCCGCCACCGCCGTGACCGCCAGCATGCCGACGCCGGCCACCACGAACCCTGCCGCCGAGCCCCACAGCTGGGCCACCCAGCCCAGCAGGTTGCCGCCGATCGCCTGGCCGCCCAGTCCGACCATGAGGTACAGCGACATCACCCGGCCGCGGATCGACAGGTCGCTGGACAGCTGGGTCATGGTCTCCGCACCGGTGCCGACCAGGACGCGGGCGCTGGCCAGCGCGACCAGCGCGGCGAGGAAGCCGCCGTAGAACGGCGCCAGCCCTGCCAGTGCCATGAGTGCGCCGAACACCGCGCCGGTCGCGACCACCGTCCGCAACCGCAGCGTGCGGCGGCGGGCCGAGAGGATCGCGCCGATCAGGGCGCCGGAGGCCGCGAGCGAGCTGTACAGCCCGTAGCCGGTGGCGTCCGTGCCGTAGGTGACCTTCGCCGAGGCCGCCAGCAGCACAGGCAGGTTGAGCCCGAAGACCGCGATCGCGCCCATCAGGATGATCGACCACAAGATCGCGGGCCGTTCCACCACGTAGCGGGCGGCCTCCCGGATCTGCCCCTTGCCCGGGGGTACCCGCGGCGAGCGGTGGAGTTCGGCCGGTCGCATCGCTACCAGCGCGCCGAGCGCGATCAGGCCGGTGGCCGCGTTCACCGCGATGGACGGCCCGGAGCCGATGGTCGCGATCAGGGCCCCGGAGATCATCGGTCCGACCAGCCCACCCAGGTGGAAGACCGAGGCGTTGAGGCTGATCGCGCCCTTCACCCGGTCGGGGCCCACCATCTCGCTGAGGAAGGCGGAGCGGCTCGGGGAGTCGAAGGCCATCGTCACGCCGAGGAAGGCGGCGGCGGCCAGCACGTGCCAGACCTGCGCGCGTCCGGTGATCACGAGGACCGCGAGGGCGGCGTTCACGGCCGCGCCGATGGTCTGGGTGGCCATCAGGATGTGGCGCCGGGAGAGCCGGTCGGAGATCACCCCCGCCCACGGTGTGAGGAACAGCGCAGGGGCGAACTGCAGGCTCACCGCGAGCCCGACCAGCGCCACGTTGCCGGTGAGCTCGAGCACGAGCCAGTCGATAGCCACTCGCTGCATCCACCCGCCGGTGGTGGCGAAGATCGCGGCGATGAAGTACAGCCGGTAGTTGAACGACTCCAGCGCCGCGAAGGCCCCCTGGGGACGCGGGCGTGCGGCTGCCGTGGAAAGCGAGCCGATGGGTTGGGTGACGGACGAATCGTCGCGGGCGCGCATGGGCGCGGAACCTCCGAGAATGGCTAGAGACCCATTCTGTCACGTTTCAAGAGGGGTTCTGACCGCCCCGAGGGCCGTGCTCGCGTCCCACGTCCCGTCCCCGCCTTCGGTGTGACTTCTCCTTCCGACTACGGGAGGAGAACTCACAGCGAGGGGGACGATCCCGGGATCAGACCCTGCCGGCCGGGCACCGCCGACAGCGGGTGAGGCCGCCGGGCCAGCCGCCGAGTCGCAGCGCGGCCGCCACCTCCGCGGCGACCCGGCACGGCTGTGTTGCGACGTGCACCCACGCGTAGCGCAGGGTCACCACCTCGTGCAGCCGGTGCAGGTTGTCGCGCTGCAGGTCGTTCCAGGCCGCCACACCCTCGTGGTACGCCCGTCCGTCCAGCTCGACGATGAGGCGGTAGCGGCGGTACCAGGCGTCGGTCTGCCGGTCGCAGGGGCCCGCCTGCCGTTCGGCCGCGGGCAGGCGGTGGGCGCGCTCGACGTCCCTGGCGTAACGCACCTCGAGCGGGCTGCGAGAGCCCTGCGCCACCTCGCCGAGGATCTCGGTGAGCAACTCCCGGCAGGGGTGACGCTCGACCCGCGCCAGCGCATCGAGCACCAGGTCGGGGTGGACGACGCGGTTGCCGACCGCCGCGGCCACCAGCGCGGCCACACCGTCCACCGGAAGCTCGCCGGCCAGGTCGACGATCGTGTCGGCAGGGGTGGTGCGCGACGGGTGACCCACGCCGACGCGAAAGGCCCGACGGAAGCGCCACCGCGGGTCGCGAACCACCTGCCGGTCGCCGGTGTAGACGGTGATCCGGCGCGGCTCTCGCACCAGCCCGTACAGGTGGGCGGCGGCAGCAGCCCCGACCACCGCGTCCGGCCCGCCGAGCAGCACCCCGGCCCAGACCAGCTGCTGCCAGCCCCCGGCGCCGGTCGCGTAGACACCCCGCGCGAGCGGCGTCAGGCGGTCATCCCGCACCCACCGGGCGATCACCGGATCGCTGATCCCGGCGGCTATCACCTGCGCCCGCGACAGCGTGTGCGCCTGGCGTGCGGCCAGCCGGCCGAGCCGGTCGGGAAAGGGCGTCCGCGGAATCACAGCGGGAGTCTTGGCGCAGCGCCGCCGGTGTGCCGCCGAACCGAAGTCCCTGTGGACGGCCGCTTCGTCGTCCACAGGGCGCGTCACCGCCTTCGGTGTGAGTCTTCCTCTCAACTACGGGAGGAGAGCTCACACCAAAGCGGCCCCACCGCCCAACCGTGACCAGCATGACCTTTCGCTGCGGAGTTGGCGTTCGAAGTCGGGAGGCAACCTCACAGTGAAGCCCCGGGGGCCCGCCACCGCGAGACGGCAGCCGGGTCGGCGCCGACCCCCGGCCCCCGGCGTGGTTTCCTTGGCGCATGGCAGCCCGGCGAACCCTTCTCGTCCCGATCCTGCTGCTCGCCGGGTGCTCGGCTCTGGGCGGGGCGGGCGGCCCGTCCCCTGACGGTATCTTCAGCGGCGACGATCTCGAACTCGCCCGCGCTATCAGCGCACGCGACGACAGCAGGGTGGCCGACCTGGTGGCGTCCGGCGCGGACGTCGAGGCCACCGGCAGGGACGAGATCACGATCCTGCAGTGGGCTGTGGAGGCACACCACCCCGCAGCGATCACGCTTCTGCTGGACGCCGGCGCCGACCCCAACCGCACCGGGATCGGCGCAGACGCAGCCCTGCACCGCGCAGTCCGCGCCGTCGACCTCGTCGATGCCCTCCTGGCGGGCGG
>JAEYUH010000042.1 GCA_023432725.1 Actinomycetes bacterium
GCGGCGGCGGCCTGAAGCGGCTCGTCACCGAGTCCATCAACAGCTACTTCGAGCCGATCCGGGCCCGCCGGGCCGAGCTGGTGGCAGACCCGGGCTACCTGCTGCAGGTTCTGCGCGACGGCAACGAACGGGCCAACGCCATCGCCGACCAGACCCTTTCCGAGGTGCAGCAGGCGATGGGCATGACCTACTGAGGCTGCCGGTCCACCGCCCGTCCGGCGGGGCGGGGTGGCCCGCCTGTGATCAGGCCTGGCCGGCGGCAGCCGGCTCGGCCGCCCTGGTCTCGACCGGCTCGCCGTTGCGGGTGCGGCGGCGGCTGCGGGTCTTGCGGTCGCGCTGCTCCTTGGGCTTGTCGGTCTCACCCTCGCCCGACCCGGCCCGCTTCGGGCCGCGGTCCCTGCCCTCGCGGGGTTCCCGCGGCGGACGCGGCGCCGCCGCCTTCAGCCGTCCCCTGGTGCCCTCGGCGATGCCGAGGTCTGCGAACAGGTGGGCGGAGGTGGAGTAGGTCTCGGGGATCTCGGCGAAGTCGAGGCCGAGCGCCCGGTTGATCACCTTCCAGCGGGTGAGGTCGGCCCAGTCGACGAGGGTGATCGCGACGCCGGAAGCGCCGGCGCGGCCCGTCCTGCCGATCCGGTGGACGTAGGTCAGCTCGCTGTCGGGGCACTCGTGGTTGATCACGTGGGTGACGTCGGAGATGTCGATACCGCGGGCGGCGACGTCGGTGGCCACCAGCACGTCGACCTTGCCGTCGCGGAACTTCTTCAGCGCCTTCTCCCGCAGCACCTGGCTGAGGTCGCCGTGGATCGAGGTCGCGTCGAAGCCGCGGTCGACCAACTCGTCGGCCAGGCGCTGGGCGGCCCGCTTGGTGCGGGTGAAGATGATGGTCCGGCCGCGGCCCTCAGCCTGCAGCACCCGACCGATGATCTCCGGCTTGTCCAGGTCGTGCGCCTGGTAGACGAACTGGGTGGTGTCCGGCACCGTCATCTGCGCGTCGTGGGTCTCGGCGCGCACGTTGACCGGTTGGTTGAGGTGCATCCGGGCCAGCGCGACGATCGCCGACGGCATGGTCGCCGAGAACAGCAGGGTCTGGCGGGACTTCGGGGTCTTGCTGATCAGCTTCTCCACGTCGGGCAGGAAGCCGAGGTCCAGCATCTCGTCCGCCTCGTCGAGGACGAGCACCTTGACGTGGGACAGGTCGAGGTTGCGCCGCTGCACGAGGTCGAGCAGGCGGCCAGGGGTGCCCACGACGACATCCACACCGGTGGCGAGCGCCTCGAGCTGGGGCTCGTAGCCGACGCCGCCGTAGACGGTCAGCACCCTGACGTGCCGGACTGCCGCGGCGACCTCGATGTCGCGGGCCACCTGGAGCGCCAGCTCACGGGTGGGAGCCATCACGAGCGCCTGCGGGCGGCCCTTGGCCGGCATGTCGTCGTGGCCGTCATCGCCGGCGACGAGGATGCGCTGCAGCAGCGAGACGCCGAAGGCGAGGGTCTTGCCGGTGCCGGTCCGTGCCTGGCCGATCATGTCGGTGCCGGTGATCGCGATCGGGATCGCGAGGCTCTGGATGGGGAAGGGGTTGACGATCCCGACGGCGGCCAGCGCGTCGGCGATCGGTGCTATCACGCCGAGGTCGGCGAAGGTGTGTTCGGCGTCCGCCCGCAGCGCGGGCTCGTTGCTCTGAATGCTCAGCGTCATGCCTTTTCGTCGTCCAGCAGCTGGGTGCCGGTCTGGAAACCCGCCGGCGGCGCGGATCGGCGGCCACAGCGGGGACGCACGAAAGTGTGCGTACCGGTCAAGGATAGCCGATTGTCACCGCGCGCCCTGAGCGCGGCCGGCGCGGTGGCTACAGCGTGCCGAAGCCGACCGGGCGGACGTGCTCCTGGCCGAGGTCGACGTAGGCGATCTTGTCGACAGGGACGAGCACCTTGCGGCCCTTGGCGTCGGTGAGCGTGAGGAGGGAGTCGTCGGACAACGCCTTGAGCAGGTTCTTCTCCACCTCGGCGGCGGTCTGCTCGGTATCGACGGTGATCTCGCGTGCCACGTGCTGGATGCCGACCTTGATCTCCACCATGCCTCCTTCGTTCTGCCCCGCCAATCTAGCCGCCGGCTCCCGCGCAGGCCGCGTCCGTCCGCCCACAGCGCAACAGGTTCGCCGAGAGCGTCATCGGCGACGGGCCGGGCCGCCTCAGCCGGGCAGGCCCTCGAAGGCGGCCCGCTCGTCGTCGGTGGCGCGACGGATCACGATCCGGGTCCAGGCCCCGACGTAGATCCGCTGGTCAGGGGCAAGTTCGACGCGGCCGCGGGGAATCGGCATGGCCGGCAGCGGCCCTGCCGCAGCCCCCACGAAGGTGCCGTTGGCCGACTCGAGGTCCTCGATCCACCAGCGGCTGCCGTCGGTGGTGAGCCGGGCGTGCCGACGGCTGCAGCCGGTGTCCAGCTCGCAGTCGACCTCGGGGTAGATGTTGCGGCTGGTGGAGACCCGTCCGATCAGGTTGGTCTGCTTGACCAGCGGGACGATGTCGGGCAGCCCGGGTGATGGCAGCGGGTCGGTCGATCCCTGCGCGGCGTACCAGTCGGGGTCGATCCACAGCTCCGCCACCCACTCCACGCTCGGGGTGGCAGGCGCCGCGGGCGCCCCGGCCTCGACGGTGGACGGGTCGATCCCCACCTCCGGCAGGGCGGCCGCAGGGTTGCTTGCCGGCACCTCTGCGGCGGGGACGTCATCGGCGGGTTGCTCGCCCGCCTGGCTGGTCGGCGGAGCCGGCGCGGGGGCGGCACCGCCGATGAAGTCGTGCCCGCAGGCCTCGCAGAACAACGCGTCGGCGACGTTCGGCGTCCCGCAGTCGGGACAGACCACAGCGGCCGGGGGCTGCAGCGGCTCGGCCGCAGCGGCGGCCGGCGGCGCCTGCGGAGCGTCCTGCGGGATCGGCAACCCGCAGGTGTCGCAGAAGTCGGTCGCCGTCGAGTTGTGGCCCGAAGGACAGATCGGCATGTCAGCCCCTGATTCGTGTGGTCTTCGTCGATGCGGTGTCGAGGGCCATCACGTCAGCCTTGTCGACGGCGGGCCTCAGCCGAACCGTACCCGTCCGGGCGTCGTGGATGTCGACGACCTTGCGGAGTTTCGCGGTCGCCTCGGCGTTCCCGGTCTCGGTGGCGAGCTGGACTGCCCGACCCAGCTTGGTGGTGGCGGTGGCCTCGTCGCCCGCGTCCTTGGCGGCCAGGCCCTCCTGGATCACCTGCGCCAGCTCGGTCTGGCCCGTGTAGTGCGCGACCTCGGGGTTGATCTGGGCGGTCAGGTTGGTGTCGGCCGACCACTTCGCCTTCACCAGGCCCTGGGTGAGCAGTTCGCTGCCGACCGCGAGCTGCACCCGGGCTGCGAGCTGCTCCTGGCCCACGGTCTTGGCGGCCAGCCGGATCGCGATGTGGTAGTCGCGTTCCTCGTCGCCCCACGACCCGGTGGGGTAGGCCATGGTGAGCTGGTTGACCGGCCTGCCGCGGTGGCTGAGGTCCTCCACGGTGGGGGAGACCTGCCGGACGAACTGCACCTGGGCGCCCTGGGGGATCCAGACCCGCAGTTCCGCGTTCGCGACCCCCCGCGACATGGAACGGCGCATCAGCTCGGCGAACACCTGCCCCATCTGGGCCGGGTTGGGGATGATGTCGACGCTGCCCAGCAGGGCCTGCGCGATCTTGCGGATCTCCGACACCTTCCACTCCACCCCGACGCCGCGGGCGTCGACCTGGAAGTGGCCGACGCAGTTGGCGATCGACGCGTCGAGCTGGCTCTGGGTCTCGTTGTGGTTCTCGCCGTCGGTGAGCAGGATGGCGTGCTTGTTGGCGAGCGGGCCGACCGAGGCGAACAGCGCCTTGGCGAGGTTCAGCCAGGTGCCCATCGCCGTGCCGCCGTCGGCCCGGAAGAAGCTGATCGCCCGTCGCGCCTCTGCCCGGGTGCGCGGGTCCATCCGCACCATGCCGGAGCCGGTCTGCACCATCGGGTAGGCGAGGTAGGCCTTGTGGTTGCCGGCCACGACCGCGAAGTAGGTGCCGTCGAGGATGTGGTCGAGCGCCACCATCGCGGCCTGCTTGGCGGCGTTCATGTTGGTGTGGCCCATCGAGCCGGACGTGTCGACGATGATGATCTCGCCGGCGTCGCCGCTGCCGGTCTTGCCCGCCTCGCCGGCCCCGGTGCAGGAGATGGTCACGATGGCGTTGACGTCGGTTCCACCGTCGGGCAGGTACTCGTTCTGGTACACCGCGGACGTGAACTCAGCCATCGTGTGCTTCCCCTTCTCCGGTCGGCCCGGCGGCCACCGGTCCTTCCAGCCTAGCCCGGTGACGGGCGAGCGCGACCGTGACGTTGTCCTTGCCGCCGCTGGCGTTGGCCCACTGGACCAGCCGGCGCGCGATGCCGAGCGGGGTGTCGTCCGGCAGGCTCGCCTCGGCCAGTCGGGCGGCGAGCTCGGCGGGCTCGGACGCGTAGTTCCACAGCCCGTCGGAGCAGACCAGCAACCACCCGTCGCCGGTCGGCCGGTAGCTGCCGGTGCGCGGCACCACGTCCTCGGCGTCGCTGCCCAGCCACCGCGTGATGGCGTGGGCCTTCGGCATCGCCTCGGCCTCGCCCCGGTCCATGCCCTGCTCGATGAACTCCTGGGCCAGCGAGTCGTCGCGGGTCAGCAGTACCTGCTCCGCGCCGGAGAACCAGTAGATCCGGCTGTCGCCCAGCGACCCGTAGTGGATGGTGTCCCCGTGCAGGACGGCGGCGGCGAAGGTGGCCGAGCCCGCCACCGGGCCGTCGCTCGTGGTGGCGTCGGAGATCGCGGCGTTCGCCTCGGCGGCAGCCCGCACCAGGTCGCCGGCGAAGTCGTACTCCGGGCCTGGGGCGGCGGCTACCGCCTCGGACAGGACGGCGCAGGCGCGTTCCACTCCGGCCTGTGAGGCGACGTCGGCCTCGGTCGAGGTCGACACCCCGTCGCACACCACAAGCACCCCGGCGCCGGCAGTCTCGGAGGCCCACAGCGCGATGGCGTCCTCGTTGCGGGCGTGGGCCAGGCCCCGGTCGCACACCCCGGCGAGCCAGTCGGCGGGTTCCAGCTCGACGTGGTCGCGCCGGCTCGGGGCCTTCGCGCCGCAGGTCTGGCAGTAGCCGTCGGCGTCGATGGTGCCGCCGCACTGGGGGCAGCGGGCCACGGGGGCGGAGACCCCCAGCCTGCGGGTCTGGGCCGAGCCTTCGGTGGTCGCCGGCGGAGGAGGCGGCTCGGTGGGCAGCAGCGGCGCGCCGCAGCCCTCGCAGAAGCTCGCCCAGGCGGCCACGGGGTAGGTGCAGTTCGGGCAGCGGCCGCCGACGGCGGCCGGGGGTTCCTGACCGCCGCCGCCGAGCAGCGGCCAGGGCTCTTCTGTGCTCACAGCAGGCTCCAGGGTCGGATCGAGTTGGCGAGGTCGACGAGATGGGCCCGGATCGCCGGGTCGGTGGCGAGGCGGGCCTGCTTGCGGTAGGTCTGCTCGAGCAGGTCGCGCAGTTGGGCGGCGTCGACCCGTTGCCCGCCCAGCGGGATCGGCCCGCCCCCGGCAAGGTCGAGCGCCCGCTCGTACAGGGTCTGCTCGAGCTCGGCCTCGACCACCGGGTCGAGCCGGGAGGCGGTGACCGCCGACAGCGCCTTGCCGATGGCGGCGGGGCTGTCGGCTATCGAGACCAGCAGGCGCGCCCGCTGCCGCTGCGATTCCGGGTACCCGCGCGACGTGCTGGGGACCAGTTCGAGGGCCGCCAGCGAGCCGGCGATGTCGCCCCGTCCGGCCCTGACCCGGGCCAGGCCGAACGCGGCCGGGGTCACGTAATTGGCGTCGGTGGAGGCGCAGACCTGGTAGAGGCTCTCGGCGAGGTCCGGCTCGTCGCCCTGTTCGCAGGCGACGGCCAGCGCGAGCTTCGGGGCCAGTTCGCCGGGCACCTGGCCGTAGACCGCATTGAAGGACGACTGCGCCATGGCGTAGTCGCTGGCTGCCAGCGCGCCGAGGCCTGCCAGCCAGACCGCCCGCCACTCCCACGGGTCGGCGGTCAGCAACTGCTGGACGCACCGGTCCAGCGTCGGCTGGTCGCCCAGTTCGAGGGCGGCGTGGCCGCGCGCCAGCAGCACCTCCGCGCTCTGGGCAGGCGCGCCCTGCAGCGCCGACAGCCGCTCGGCGGGGTCGTCGATGTTGATCCTGGCCAGCCAGGCCAGCTGCGGGTCCCCCGCGTCGGGCCGCAGCCGTGGCAGCTGCCGCCAGCTGAACCTGTCGCCGGTGGCGGTCGGCGGTTCGAACAGTGCGGACGCGGCTGCGGTCGAGGCCACCCCGTGGGTGCGGGCCGCGACGGTCTCGCGCAGCACCCCGAGCATCTGGGTGCGGAGTTCCTCGGCCGAGGCGAACCTGTCGTTGGGGTCCGGCGCGCAGCACCGCAGCAGCAGCCGGTAGGCGGCGTCGGCGGCGGCGAAGGCCGGCAGCTCCTCGATCGGCGGAATGGTGAACTCGTAGCTGCTCTGGTAGCCGGGGACGTCGGCGCACAGCACCAGGAGGGTGCGTCCCACGGTGTAGATGTCGGCGGCGACGGAGGCGCCGGCGGTGGCGACCTCCGGGGCCTGGAAGCCGATCGTGCCGTAGATCGCCGATTCGTCGTCGCCGGCGTGACGGACGCCGCCCAGGTCGATCAGTTTCAGCGAGTCGCCGACCTGGATCACGTTGTCGGGCTTGAAGTCGCAGTACAGCAGGCCGAGGTCGTGCAGGTAGCTGAAGGCGGGCAGGATCTCGATCAGGAAGGCCAGCGCCTGGTCGATCGGCAGCGGGTTCGGCTCTCCGTTGCCGGCCTCCATGCGCTGCTTCAGCAGCTGCTTGAGCGAGCGACCGCCGACGTACTCCATGACGATGTAGCCGGCATCCTCATGGGTGACGAAGTTGTAGATCTCCACGATCAGCGGATGCTCGACCCGCGCCAGGAACTGCTGCTCGCTGATGGTGGCCGCCAGGGCGTCGGAGTCTCCGGCGTTGAGCAGGCCCTTCAGGACCACCCAGCGGCCCGAGACGTTCGTGTCGCGGGCCAGGTAGATCCAGCCCATCCCGCCGTGGGCGAGGGCTCCCTCGACCCGGTACTGGCCGGCCACCAGGTCGCCGGGGGCCAGCTTGGCGGTGAACGAGTAGAGAGCACCGCAGTTGGGGCAGAACCCTTCACTGCGGCCGCTGCCGACGGCGCTGGACTGGCCGACCTTGGCGCCGCACCGGGGGCAGACCCGTCGATCCTCCGGCACGACAGGGGAGACCAGCACCGCCTTCGACGGGTCGATGGCAGGGGCGGGCGGGACGTAGGTGAGGCCGGCCCCGATCCGTCCGGTGCCGGGGCGACCCTTGCGGCGGCGCGGGACGGCGGGCGCCCCGAACGAGCTGGCCCGGGCGGAGCCGAGCGCCGTCGAGCCGAGGTGGGACGACGCCCTGGTGAGCGAGCTGGCGGCGGCAGTGGCGGTGGCCACCGGCCGCGGGTCCTGCGGCGGAAGCCCGCAGACGTCGCAGTACCCGTCGACGATCCTGCCGTTGCAGCCCGGACGGGGGCACGGGCCGGTCGCGGTGGTGGAGGGGCGGCTGCCGGGGGCGCCACGGCCGACCGGCATCGTGCCGGGGGCCGGCGGCAGGCCGCAGACGTCGCAATAGCCGTCGACGATGGTGCCGGTGCACCCGGGCTGGCGGCACTTCACGAGCCGGCCGCCTTCAGGTAGTCGAGGCGGGCCGAGTAGGCGGCCAGCAGTTCGTTGACCACCGGCAGCACCGTGGGGCCGGCCTCGAACTGGGCGCCGAGCAGGCCGGCGATGGCGGTCAGGGTGGGGTCGTCGGACCAGCCGAGGGCACGGGCCTTCGCCGCGAGAGCGCCGAGCAGGTCCTCGGCGCGTCCCACCTCGCTGAGCGTCGCTGCCAGATCGCGATGGGCGGCCTCCAGCGCCGCGCCGTACTCGGCCAGCCGTGCCAGGTAGGGCTCGAGCGCGGCCTTGGTGTTCGGGATCGGCCCCAGCGCCGCAAGGTCGGGGACGCCGGCGGCGGGCAGCGGCCAGACCCGGGTCGCGGCCTGCGCGGCCACCTGCCGCACCGCCTGCTCCCTCGCTCCGAGCGCGGTAACTGCCTCCCTGGCCCGGGTCACGAGGTCGCGCGCCTCGCGACGCTGGGCGGCGTTGACGATCAGGTCGCGCTCGTAGCGGGCGGCGTCGATCTCCAGCGGGCCGAGCAGCCCGCCGATGTCGCCGCCGCGTTGCCGCTTGGCGTAGAGGTCGTCGGTCCGCTCCGCGAGCGATCCCAGCTTCGCCTGGGCGGCGGGCTGCTGGGATGGCGGCTCCAGCCCGATCTGGTCGCGGATCCGCTCCAGCTGGGCGCGCAGGTTGCGCAGCCGGATCAGCTGCTGCTCGGCGTTGGGGTCGGTGTTGAGCCGGGTGCGGAGTTGGGCGACGAGGGCGTCGCACAACCGGCCGGCTTCGGGCAGGGACACCGCCATCGAGCGCAATTGGTCGACCGAGGATGCCTGGGTGTCGAGCCGGCCCCAGA
Source organism: Actinomycetes bacterium (assembly GCA_023432725.1). Lineage (GTDB taxonomy): Bacteria > Actinomycetota > Actinomycetes > Propionibacteriales > Propionibacteriaceae > Propionicimonas. Next base: position 8,548 of record JAEYUH010000042.1, read on the forward strand.
TCAGGCCGGACAGCCGCTCGAGCTCCACCTGTCCGACCCGCCCGGAGTCCCAGGTGCGCAGGACCAGGTCCTGGCGGGTCTTGACCGCCTGCCACAGCGCCAGCGCCAAGGTGACGTCACCGGTGAGCTCGGCCTGCCGGCCGGTGGACTGGATCTGGGCGTCGAGGGAGTCGAGTTCCTGCCGGCGCTGCGCCAGCCAGGCGTCCAGCCGGCCCAGGTAGTCCAGCAGGTCGGCGGGACGGGCGGCGACGCCGAG
>JAEYUH010000044.1 GCA_023432725.1 Actinomycetes bacterium
GAACTGGGCGTCACGGTGTCGCGGGCGATCCGGCACACCCCGCACCCGCAGCTGCGCAGCGTCCACTTCGAGCTGGAGCGGCGGTTCGCCGCGGCGTACGCCAACACCTGGTCGCACCCGTTCCGCCACCACACCGACATCGTCGCCGACCAGCTGCACCACTACTACGTCCAGCTGACCGGACGGGGTGTGCCCGGGACGCTGAGCTACGAGTACATCGGGCTGGACGACGCCGACACCTACCTCGAGGCGATGCAGCGGCTCGGACGCCAGCGCGACCGGCGGGTGTTCTGCCTCAACGACGCGCCGCTGACCGGCGGCAGGCCGGTGCCCGACGAGCTGGTGGCGCAGTGGCTGGAGGCGTACTTCCCGGTGCCCAGCGAGTTCGAGCGGCTAGGCTGACCGGACACAGCCCGAACGATCGCCAGAAGAGGATCCCGTGCCGCTCGTCTCTGTGATCATCCCGGTGCACAACGGCGAGACCCATCTGGCGCAGTGCCTGGCGAGCGTCCGGTCGCAGACGCTGGCCGACTTCGAGGCGATCGTGGTCGACGACGCCTCGGTGGATTCCAGCGCCGCGGTCGCCGCCGAGGTGGCGGCGGTCGATCCGCGGTTCCGGGTGCTGGACGGGCCCGGCGTGGGCAGCGCGGGCGCGGCCCGCAACGCCGGCCTGGCGGTCGCCACCGGTGACTACCTGGCCTTCCTCGACGCCGACGACCTCTTCGCGCCCACCCTGCTCGCCGAGCTGCACGCCAAGGCGGTGGCCGACGACGCCGACGTGGTCGCCTCGAAGTTCACGCTGCTGCAGCAGGCCACCGGCGAGCTGAGCCCGGCGAACTGGTCGCTGCGCCTGGAGTACCTGCCGCACCGGCGTCCGTTCCACCCCTTTGAGGTGGCCGACCAGCTCTTCTTCGCCGTCAACCCCGCTGCCTGGAACAAGCTCTTCCGCCGCCGGTTCGTGGTGGAGCAGGGGCTGCAGTTCCAGCCGCTGCCCCGGGTCAACGACGCCGGCTTCACCTACCTCGCGCTGGCCAGGGCGAGCCGGATCACCTACCTCGACCGCGCGCTGGTCACCTACCGCACCGGCACCGACACGAGCCTCCAGGCCACCCTGGACGCCTCCCCGCTGGCCTTCGTCGACGCCCTGCGGGGGATCCGCGCCGGACTGGAGGAGGCGGGACTGTTCGTCACCTACGAGCGCGGCTTCGTCAACCTGGCGCTGTCGATGGCGCTCACCAACCTGAAGCGGCCCCGCTCGGCGGAGGGCTTCCTGGCCGTCCACCGGGCGCTGCGCGAGGAGGTGTTCGCCGAACTCGGGGTGCTGGGGCGCCCCCGCTCGTACTTCCTGCGGGCCGACCTGCCGCAGGGCCTGGACGACGTCATGACGCTCTCCCCCGAGGCCTTCCTGCTGCAGCGCGCCCGGCTGGCCACCCAGGACGCCGACCAGGCCCGCGCCGAGCTCAGGGCCGCCCTGCGGACCGCCGCGCACCAGCCCGTCCAGCATCCGGACCTGGGGACGGTTCCCGCGTCCCGCCATTCGGACCTGGGGACGGTTCCCGCGTCCCAGTCGCCGGACGGCGGAACCGTCCCCGCATCTCAGGACCCGGACGGCGGAACCGTCCCCGCGTCCCGGGATCTGGTCAGCGTCGTCATTCCGGTCTACAACACCGAGCTGTTCCTGCAGCAATGCCTCGACAGCGTGCTGGCCCAGACCGGGGTGGACCTGGAGGTGATCTGCGTCGACGACGGCTCGACGGACGGCTCCCCGCTCCTGTTGGACGGGTACGCGGCCCGCGACCCGCGGGTCACCGTGATCCACCAGGCCAACGCGGGCCCGGCGGCGGCCCGCAACACAGGGCTGGACGTGGCGACCGGCGGCTTCGTCTGCTTCGTCGACAGCGACGACTACTGGCGGGGCGACCAGCTCGCCGGGCTGGTGGAGCGGGCGCGCCGAGACGACCTCGACGTGCTGCTGTTCGACGCCGAGTCGCAGCGGGAGCCGGACGTCCCCGACGAGACCTGGCAGCACTACGAGAGCTACTACACCCGCCAGGTGCCGGACGGGATCCGCTCCGGACCCGAACTGGTCGCCGAACTGCGGGCCCACTACGCCTATCGCGCGAGCGTCTGCCTGCTGTTGGCGCGGCGGCACCTGTTGGAGGAGCGCGGGCTGCGGTTCCAGCCCGGCATCATCCACGAGGACGACCTGTTCACCTTCCGGCTGCTGCTGGACGCCGCCCGGGTGACCCACGACAGCACCGCCCTGCTGGTGCGCCGGGTCCGTCCCGGCTCGATCGTCACCACCCGGACGCGGGCCGACTCGGCGCGCGGCTACTTCGTCGCCTGCCTGGGGATGCAGCGGGCGCTCGCCGGACGCCAGTGGTCCGACCCGCGGGCCGCGGCGGCCCTCGGCGGGCTGGTCTACCGTGCCTTCCGCTCCGCCCGCGCCGACCTGATCGAACTGCCCGAAGACCTCGTCGCGCCGCTGCGCGACATCGACCCCGGCCCGGACGCCGCCGCGCTGTTCCTGCTGCTCGAGCAGGAGTGGCGCGACGAGCAGGCCCGGCGGCTGCTCGCCAAGCGGCTGCGGCACGCCGAGGCCCGGCGGCCGGCGCGTCCCGCCCCGTTCCTCACCCGGGTGCGGCGACGACTCGGCAGGATCATCCGCCAGGGCCGGTAGCGGATCAGTCGGTCCGGACCAGCAGTTCCGTCCGGGAGCGGACGTTGGCCTTCCGCAGGATCGCCGAGACGTGCTTCTCGACGGTCTTCACCGAGATGCCGAGGGTCCGGGCGATCTGCTTGTCGGCCAGCCCCTGCTGGAGCAGGCTGCGCACCTCGGTCTCGCGGTGGGTCAGCCGCGGCTCGGTGTCCAGCGACGGCAGCCCGCCGAGTTGTTCCAGCCCGCCGCCGAGGACCAGGACATCGCCCTGCGCCACCCCGACCACGGCCCGTCCGATCGCGGTGGCGTCGGCGTCGGCGTTCACGAAGCCGCGCGCCCCGGCGCCGGCCCACTCGCGCACCTCGGCCTCCGCCGCGGCCGGACGGTCGGAGACCGCGACGACGCCGACCGTCGGGTCGACCGCGGCCACCGCGCGCACCAGGGCCGGACCAGTGGCGCCGGGCAGCCGGGTGCCGGCCAGCACCACGTCGGGACGCAGCAGCCGCACCGCTTCGACAGCCTCGGCCAGGTCGCCGACCTCGGCGACCACCTGGACCGTCGGCTCACTCTGCGCCAGCAGGCGCACCAGCCCGGCCCGCATCGCCGGCTGGCCGTGCACCACCAGGACGCGCTGCCGTGGGCCCTCGGCGTGGCCGTCGCCGGCGGGCCGGTACGGCAGGTCGGCGCGGATCCGGGTGCCCCAGCCGGGGGTGGAGTCGATCCGCACCCGTCCGCCGACCTGGCCGGCCCGGGCGACCAGCCCGCGCAGCCCCACCCCGCGCGGCCGGGCCATCTCGGCGTCGACGTCGAAACCGACGCCGTCGTCCTCCACGATCACGGCGATCCCCTCCGAGCCGTACACCAGCCCGAGCCGCACCAGCGAGGCGCGGGCGTGCTGGGTGGCGTTGGTGAGCGCCTCGCCCGCGATCCGCAGCAACTGGTGCTCGACGCCGGGCGCGATCTCCTGCGGCTCGCCGAACTCGCGGAACACCGGGGTCAGGCCGGTGGTCGCCTGCAGCCACTCCAGGTCGAGTTGCAGGCTCTCGGTCAGCGAGCGGCGGCGGTGCCCGGCGGGCGGCAGGCCCCACACCGCGCGTCGTCCCTCGTCGAGGGTCTGCTCGGCGGCGCGCTGCGCCTCCAGCAGCAGCGGGACGGCGTCCGCCCCCCGGCTGAGCTGCTGGTGGGCCTCGCTGAGCTTCAGCATGATCGTGGCGAGGCCCCGTCCGACGCTGTCGTGCAGTTCGAGCATCGACCGCTCGCGTTCGGACACCACGGCGTCGGCCCGCGACCGCGCCGCGGACTCCTCGTGCAGCTTCGAGTTGGCGATCGCGATCGCGGCGTGGGTGGCGAAGTGGGCCAGCAGGTCGGCGTCCGCCTGCTCGAAGCGCTGCTCGTCGGTGCCGGCGAAGACGACCAGCGACCCGATCGGGGTGCCCTTGCGCAGGATCGGGGCGCCGATCACGGCCCGGTGGTAGCGGGGCTCGTGGGGCAGGATGTGGCCGCCGCTGACCTCGGAGTACGCGCGGTAGATCAGCGGCGTGCGCGCCTTCGCCACCGCCCCCGTGACCCCCTCGTCGAGGGAGAACACCTGCCCGGTCTGGCAGCCCTCCTCGAGGTCGATCCGCTTGAGGTAGGTGTGGGCGGCGGCGTCGATCAGCGTCAGCGAGCCGCTGCGGCACCCGAGCAGGTCGACCGCCGACCGCAGGATGCGCTCCAGCAGGGGTTCGAGCCGGAACTCGCCGGCCAGGTCCTCGGCGACGGCGGCGAGGGCGTCGGGCCACGAGTCCTGCCGGGCGGCACGAAACGGGGTCTGCTGGAGCTCGCCCATGCCTGCCTCCCCACGCTGGTCGGATGCGGGGATCCTACGCCTGGCTGTCCGACCCGGCCACG
>JAEYUH010000061.1 GCA_023432725.1 Actinomycetes bacterium
CTCGAGCCCCCGGCCCTCGACCCCTTCCACAACACGGCGGCGTCGATCCCGCAGGTGCTGCTGTACAACGTCTACGAAACCCTGCTGAAGGTCGACTCCGAGGGCAAGCTGAACGGACTGCTGGCCCAGCGCTGGGAGGTCAGCCCCGACCGCAGGACGTACACGTTCCACCTCAACCCCGCCGCGAAGTTCGCCTCCGGCGCGCCGGTGGACGCCGCGGCGGTGAAGGCCAACCTCGACCGGATGAAGTCCGACGCCAAGCTCACCGAGACCCTGCGGGCCCAGCTCGCGGTGGTCCAGTCGGTGGAGGCGCCCGAGCCCGCCAAGCTGGTCATCACGCTCACCAGACCCTCCCTGCTGTGGCTCTACGAGATGTCGTCCACCCTCGGCATGGTGGTCGACCCGAGCTTCACCGGCGACCTGGCCTCGGCCACGGCGGGCTCCGGGCCGTACGCCCTCGGCAAGCACAACCGCGGCCAGAGCGTCGTGCTGGTCCGCAACCCCAACTACTGGGGCACCCCGGGCCGGTTCGACGAGGTCACCTTCCGCTACTTCTCCGACCCGAACGCGATGAACGCGTCCATGCTGTCGGGCAGCCTGGACGTGATCTCCAACCTGCAGGCGCCGGACGCGCTGCCGCAGTTCTCCGACACCACCCGGTTCACGACGCTGTCCGGCACGACCAACGGCGAGGTGGTGCTCGGCCTCAACAACGACAGCCCCGCGCTGGCGAAGCCTGAGGTGCGCAGGGCCCTGACGATGGCGATCGACCGTCGCGCGCTGCGCAACACGGTCTGGAACGGCCAGGGCACGCTGATCGGCTCCATGGTGGTGCCCACCGACCCGTGGTGGGAGGACCTGTCCGGGGTCACCCCGTACGACCCGGACGAGGCCAAGGCGCTGCTCAAGGAGGCAGGCTATGGCGACGGGCTCAAGCTGCGGCTGCGGGTGCCGGTCATCCCGTACGCGGTGAAGTCGGCCCAGTTCGTCGCCTCCCAGCTGCGCGACGTCGGCGTCACCGCCACCATCGAGGAGCTGGAGTTCAGCCGCTGGATCCCCGAGGTGCTCACCAACGGCGATTACGACCTGACGATCGTCGGGCACGTCGAGGCACGCGACATCGCCAAATTCGCCAACCCGAACTACTACTGGCACTACGACAGCGCCGAGTTCCGCCGCCTGTTCGAGGCGGCCGACCGGGCCGGCGAGGCCGAGGTGGTGCCGCTGATGAAGCGGGCCGCCCGCTACCTCGCCGAGGACGCGGCAGCGATCTGGTTGTTCGCCCTGCCCAACCTCGTGATCACGAAGTCGACCATCACCGGGGTCGGCCAGAACGCCACCTCCCTCAGCTTCGACCTCACCACTATCGCCAGCGCCTAGCGATGATCGGGCGGATCCTCCGGCGGCTCGGGATCTTCGCGGTGACCCTGCTGGGCGCCTCGATCCTGATCTTCGCGCTGACCGCAGCGCTGCCGGGCGACATCGCCCAGGTGCTGCTGGGGACGGACGCGACCCCCGAGGCGGTGGCCGCCCTGCGCGAGCAGCTCGGGCTCGACCGCCCGCTGCCGGTGCGCTACCTGGAGTGGCTCGGCGGGGTGCTGACCGGGAACTTCGGGGTGTCGCATCTCAGTGGCCAGCCGGTGCTGTCGCTGCTCGCGCCGCGACTGGCGGTGACCGCCTGGCTGGTGGTGCTGGGGATCATCGGCGCGCTTTTGATCGCCCTCCCCGCAGGCATGGTGGCAGCTCTGAAGCGGCGCCACTGGCAGGGCTTCACCGTCAACGGGATAGCGCAGATCGGGATGGCGATTCCCGTCTTCTGGGGCGGCATCCTGCTCGTGCTGGTCTTCGCCGTCTGGCTGCGCTGGCTGCCGGCCAACGACTACGTCCCGCTGCGCACCGACCCCGTGCAGTGGGCCGCCCACCTGGTGCTGCCCGTCGTCACGCTCAGCCTCGTGCAGGGTGCCGTGCTGATCCGGTACGTCCGCTCGGCCTTCGTCGAGGTGCTCAACGAGGACTACTACCGGACGGCCCGCGCCATCGGCTGGATGCCCACCGCCGCCCTGCTGCGGCACGGCGTCCGCAACGCGGCGGTCTCGCTGGTGACAGTCCTCGGGCTGCAGCTGTCGGCGGTGCTGGTGGGCGCGATCGTCGTCGAGCAGGTGTTCACCCTGCCGGGCCTGGGCACCCTGCTGCTGACCGCCGTCGCCCAGCGCGACCTGTTCGTGATCCAGGGCACCGTGATGTTCCTCGTCCTGGCAGTGCTGGCGATCAACGCTGTGGTCGACTTCTCCTACCTGTTGATCGATCCGCGGCAGCGCACCAGCGGGAGCACCGGGTGAAACGCTTCCAGCTCGTGCTCGGCGCCACCCTCGTGGCGCTCGTCCTGCTCGCCGCCGTGGTCTCGGTGTTCTGGACCCCGTTCGACCCGATCCGGGTGGTGCCGGAGGACCGGCTGCTGCCACCCGGCTGGCCACACCTGCTGGGCACCGACGGCTTCGGGATCGATATCGCCAGCCAGCTGCTGGTCGGAGCACGGATGTGCCTGCTGGTCGGCATCATCTCGGTGAGCCTGGCGGTGGTCTTCGGTGTCCCGCTCGGCATGCTCGCCGGCCAGGCCGGTGGCTGGGTCTCGGAAGTGGTGATGCGGACCGCCGACGTGGTGTACGCCTTCCCTGCCCTGCTGCTGGCGATCCTGCTCGCCGCCGGGTTCGGCGCTTCCACGGTCACCGCCATGGTGGCGATCGGCGTGGCCACCGTTCCCGCCTTCGCCAGGGTGGCGCGGGCAGGCACCCTGCAGGTGATGGCCAGCGACTTCGTGCTGGCCGCGCGGGCGTCCGGGACCAGCTGGCGCGGGATCGCCGGCCGTCACGTGCTGCCGAATATCGCGCCGCTGGCCGGCGTCCAGGCCTCGGTGGCCTTCGCGATGGCGATCCTGGCCGAGGCGGCGCTGAGCTACCTCGGGCTCGGGACGCCCCGTCCCACCC
>JAEYUH010000075.1 GCA_023432725.1 Actinomycetes bacterium
CAGCGGCAGCCACGGCGGGGTCACGATGTCCGAGCCGAGATCGAGCAGCACCATGCCTGCGACCTTACGCCCCGTCCCGCAACCCGGCGAACAGGTCCGACTCGGGGATCGAGGTGGGCACCACCGAGCGGGCGAGCTGGAAGTCCTCGGTGGGCCAGCCGGCCCGCTCCACCTCGACGGGGACGGCGAACCAGAAGCTGTCCGGGTCGATCTGGCTGGCGTGGGCCAGCAGCGCCGCGTTGCGCACCTCGAAGTAGTCGGCGGCGGGGATGAACGTGGTCGGCTGGGCGGTGGCGTCCGCGTCCTGCGATGACTGGGCGAGCCGGTGGGCGTAGGGACGGCCGAGCCCCGCTGCGTGCATAGCCTCGTCCAGGGCGGCGTAACGGCCGCGGTGGAAGCCCATCTGGTAGTAGACCTTCGAGACCTGCCACGGCTCGCCGTGCTCGGGCCACAGGTCGGGGTTCGCGGCCACGTCGACGGCAGCCATCGCCACCGTGTGGCACATGACGTGGTCGGGGTGCGGGTAGCCGCCCCGCTCGTCGTAGGTGGTCAGGACGTGGGGCCGGAACTCGCGGATCACCCGCGCCAGTCGGCCGGCGGCCTCGTCCACCGGCGCCAGGGCGAAGGCGTCGGGATGGCTGGGCTGCCAGTCCTCGCCCTCGGGGAAGCCGGAGTCGCGGTAACCGAGCCAGACATGCTCGATGCCGAGGATCGCGGCGGCGGCGGCCATCTCTTCGCGACGCAGTTGTGGCATCCGCTCCCAGTTCTGCGGGGTGTCCAGCCGAGGATTCAGGATCGAGCCCTCCTCCCCTCCGGTGCAGCTGACCACCCTCACACGGGCACCGCGCGCCACGTAGTAGGCGGTGGTGGCCGCGCCCTTGGACGACTCGTCGTCGGGATGGGCGTGGACGTGGAGCAGCCGAAGTCCGGCGTCTGGCTTGTCCGACATGCGCCCCATTCTCCGGCGAAGCGCCCACCCTGGCCAAGCCGGTCCACAGTGCCTGTCGACACGACGCCGGGCGACGACCCTCCGGTTCGGCGGCCGGGCGCCCGGTGGGCTTGAATGGAGCCATGGATCCCGAGGTCGCCGCCCGGCTCGCCCGCCGCTACCCCGTCCGGCGCCCACTGCTCGACTGGCGGGTGCTGGCGGTGGTCTGTGCGCTCCTCGCCCTGGTCTGGACCGGCTGGGTGGCCCTCGACGGCGCAACGCCACCGGTGGCCGCCCGGGTCGACGCCTTCCAGATCACCTCCGACACCGAGGTGGAGGTCACGCTGACCCTTGAGCGGGAGGACCCGCAACGGGCGGCCACCTGCCTGTTGTACGTGCAGGCGGTGAGCTACGAGCGGGTCGGAGAGCTGCTCGTCGAGGTGCCGGCGGACGGCGAGCGGGTGACCCGGCAGGTGCTCACCGTCCGCACCTTCAAGCGCGGCACCAGCGCCGCCCTGGAGGGCTGCCGGGCGGTCCGGTGAGGCAGGCCCGGCGGGATCGGCTAGGCTCGTTCGATGGTTGACGAGCACCTCACGACGACCTGGCTCACCCAGGACGCCTACGACAAACTGACCGCCGAACTGGACCACCTCAAGCGGGAGGGACGCCAGTTGGTGGCGGCCAAGATCGCCCGCGCGCGCGAAGAGGGCGACCTCTCCGAGAACGGCGGCTACCATGCCGCCCGCGAGGAGCAGGGCCACCAGGAGGCGCGCATCCGTCAGCTCACCGCCATTCTCGAGAACGCCCATGTCGGCGAGCCGCCGGCGGGTGCCGCGCGGGTCACCCCCGGCACCCTTGTCACCGTCTACTTCGATGGCGACGAGGACGACGACGACACCTTCCTGCTCGGCTCCCGCGAGCTGATGGGCCTGGACGACTCGGTCGACATCGAGGTGTACTCCCCGCAGTCCCCGCTGGGCGGCGCGGTACTGGGGGCCGGGCCGGGTGACACGGTCAGCTATGAGGCGCCGAACGGCACCTCCATCCAGGTGACCGTCGTTTCGTTCGAGCCGTTCGGCGGCTGAGCCTCAGATCGGCCGCTGCGGCCAGGAGGAGAGAGATGAGCCACGTCGAGTACGCCCTGGCCGACCACGTCGCCACCGTGACCATCAACCGGCCGGAGACTCTCAACGCGCTCAGCGGCGAGGTGCTGCGCGACCTCGCCGCGGCCCTTGACCGGGTGATCGGCGACGGCGCCCGCGCGGTGGTGATCACCGGCTCGGGCCGCGCCTTCGTGGCGGGCGCCGACGTCGCGGCGATGGCGACCATGACCCGCGCCGAGGCGAAGGCGTTCAGCGAGCTGGGCAACGGTGTCTTCCGCACCCTGGAGACCCTCCCGGTTCCCTCGATAGCGGCGGTGAACGGGTATGCGCTGGGCGGCGGGTGCGAACTCGCGCTCGCCTGCGACATCCGACTCGCCGGCGCGGCGGCCGTCTTCGCCCAGCCGGAGGTGGGCCTCGGGATCCCGCCGGGCTTCGGCGGCACCCAGCGGCTGGCCAGATTGGTGGGTCAGGGGATCGCGCGGGAGCTGCTGTACACCGGTCGGCGCGTGGACGCCGCCCGCGCATTGGAGATCGGGCTGGTGAACGCCGTCCACCCCACCGACGAGCTGCTGTCGGCAGCCACCGGCCTGGCCGCGGAGATCGCCCGGCAGGCGCCGCTGGCAGTCGCCGCAGCCAAGACCGCGCTCACCCTCGGCATCCACGCCGACCTCGACACTGCGATCGCCATCGAGGCCGCGCAGTTCGCGTCCTGCTTCGAGAGCGAGGACCAGCGCGAGGGGATGGCGGCGTTCGTCGAGAAGCGCAAGCCGACCGGGTTCACCGGCCGGTGACAAGGGGGTAGGCATGCTGGTCGCCGTGGTGGGCGCCGGGACCATGGGCGCAGGAATCGCCGAGGTCTTCGCGCGGGTGCCGGGGTTCGAGGTGAAGCTCGCCGACGCCACGCCGGAGCTCGCCGAGCGGGGGCTGGCGCGGATCCGCGCCGGGCTGGAACGGCAGGTGGCCAGGGAAAGGATCACCGCCGACCAGGCCGCTGAGATCCTCGACCGCCTCACCACAGCCACCCCTGCCGACCTCGGCGACCGTGACCTGGTCGTCGAGGCGATCTACGAGAACCTGGCAGCCAAGAAGGAGCTGTTCGCCCGGCTCGACGCGATCATCGGCCCGGACGCGCTGCTGGCGTCCAATACCTCGTCACTGTCGATCACCGAACTCGCCAACGGCCTCACCCACCCCCTGATCGGGATGCACTTCTTCAACCCCGCGCCGGTGATGCAGCTGGTGGAGATCGTGCCGGGCGCCGCGACACCCCCCGAGCTCGTCGACCGGGTGCGGGAGCTGGCCGATCAACTGGGCAAGACGCCGGTGGTCGCCAACGAGGCGCCGGGCTTCATCGTGAACCGGATCCTCGTCCCGATGATCGGCGAGGCCGTCGCCGTGCTGGCCGAGGGGACGGCGTCCGCCGCCGACATCGACACCGCGATGCGGCTGGGAGCCAACCACCCGATGGGGCCGCTGGCGCTGGCGGACCTGATCGGGCTGGACGTGGTGCTGGCAATCGCCGAGATCCTGCAGGCCGAGACCGGGGATCCCCGCCACCGGCCGCACCCGCTGCTGCGCAAGTACGTCAGGGCGGGCTGGCTGGGGCGCAAGACCGGCCGCGGGTTCCACAGCTACGACTGAGGCCGGTCACCCGCGCTCGGCGCGCTCAGTCGTGCAGCGCACCCAGCAGAACGGCGGCCTCGGTCGGGGACAGCGCTCCGCTGGCGACCTCTGCCAGCACCTGGTCGCGGGTCAGCACCGGCGGGGTGTCGGCGTCGCCGGCCAGTCCGAGCTTCACCAGCAGCTGGGTGAACCGGGCCCGCGCCGTCGGGTAGGAGACGCCGAGGTGCTTCTCTACCTCACGCAGGTTCCCGCGAGAGGCGAGGAAGACCTTCAGCAGTTCGGTCTCCCGTTCGTCGAGGGCACAGAACTCGCAGCTGGCGAAGTTGCCGGCCAGCTCGGTGCCGCAGCCGTGGCAGCCCAGCCGGGTGGTGACCAGCTCACCGCCGCAGACCGGGCACTCCGCGGGCGGCCGGTAGCCGTCCGTGCTCACCGCAGCTCCGCCTTGATGTTGGCCCACCCCATCACGACGCCGACATCGAGTCGGGCCGAGCCGTTGCCGAGCACGATCTCGTCGAGGCTCTGGTTGCCCGGCCAGGTGATCTTGCCCAGCTGGGCGTCGCCCCGCACGGTCACGTTGGAGCGGTCGTCGAGCTCGATGGTGAGCTGGCCGGACTCCACCCGCACCCGGGAGCGGCCGGTCGCGATCGACCCCTTGATGGTGGCCGAGCCGGCCTGCACCAGCACGTCGTCGGCCTCGGCGACACCGGTGAGCTCGGCTCCGCCGGCGGTCAGCCTGACCTTGCCGAGGTACGGGATGTCGGTACAGGTGAGGCTGCCGGCGGTCACCTCGACGTCGACGAGGATGCTGGGGTTGATCCGCAGGTACAGCTCCTTGCCGAGCCCAAGGGCGCGCAGCTCGTCCAGGTTGCGCGGCGGGCGCAGGATGCTGAAGCCGTCCAGGCTCGGGCCGAGCTCGCCGTCGCTGGAGACCTCGAGCACCGACCCGTTGCGCCGCAGCACGTGGGGGCCTTCGGCCGAAGCGGTCGCGACCGATCGGTCGCCGACGATCCGCACCCGACGCCCGACCGCGTGGACGGTGATCCGGTCGACCCCCTTGGAGCCGGCGGCCCGGCGATGGCTGGCCGGGGCCTCCTCGTCCTGGGGGGTGAAGACCTCGCGCGCGTAGGGCGAGTACTGGCGGCGACCGGCTTCGTTGTCCTCGCCCAGTTCCTCGTTGGTCGGCTCGGTGGTGCTCTCCGGCTCGGCGCTGGTCTGGGCTTTCAGGGCATCGATCCGGCGGGCCGCCTCGGCGGCGTCGATCCGTCCGGCCGCGAGATCGGCGAGGATCGGGCCAAGATCAGGTGTGCTCATGCCTCAAAGGTACGCCGGTTTTCCAGAATGGAAAGGTCCGCTTGCTACTTTCACCTCAGATTCAGGGGTGAGTCAGGGCCGGACCCCATGCCTGGCGCCGGGCAGCGTGCCGAACCGTTGCGGGTCGAGGCCCCGGACGAAGGCCACCCCGAAGGCGAGCACCGGGATCACCAGCAGCGCCCCCACGATGCCGGCGAGGGTGGCACCGACCGCCAGCCCGAGCAGCACCGCCAGGGGGTGCAGCTGCACAGCGCGCCCCAGCAGGATCGGCTGCAGGAAGTGGCCCTCGGCCTGCACCACGAGCACCGTGATGCCGAGCATGATCAGCGCCGTGACCCAGCCGTGGGTGACCAGCGCCAGCAGCACCGCTATCGAACCGGACAGCACGGCGCCGACGACAGGGATGAACGAGACGATGAAGGTGAAGGCGAACAGCGCCCAGGCCATCGGGATCTGCAGGATGAGGGCGCCGATCAGCAGGCCGAGCGCGTCCACGAAGGCCACCAGCACCTGGGCCCGCATGTAGGCGACCAGCGAGGTCCACCCGTTCCCGGAGGCGCGGGTGACCCGTGGCCGGTAGCGGTCCGGCACCAGCGTGAGGATCGACGTCCAGATCCGGTCACCGGAGGAGAGGAAGAAGAAGGTCGAAATCAGCGCGATCGCAGCGCCGGCCAGGAAGTGGCCCACCCCGATACCCGCGTCGGCCAGCATCGAGGCGAGCTGCGACCTGGACTCGTTCACCCAGGCGGTGAGCTGGGCGATGTAGCCGTCGATGTCGCCCCGGGAGATGGCCAGCGGTCCCTCGGCCAGCCAGGTCAGCAGCGACTGCAGACCCACCACCGACTGGTCGATCAGCTGGGGCATCTCGCGGGCCACCTGCGCCCCGATCGCGATGAACACCCCGCCGACCACTATCGCCATCACCAGCAGCGAGCCCAGCGCCGCGAGCGCGGGCCGGAAGTGCCAGGCGCGCAGCAGCGCGTTCACGCCCGCCAGCAGGGCGGTGAGCAGCACCGCGACCGCGAGCGGGATCGCGACCGCCGAGAAGTATTGCAGCAGCCACCAGATGCCGAGCACGAGGGCGGCGACGACCAGGCTGCGCCAGGCCCACTCCGACGCGGTGACCAGCCCCCGCGGAACCGGCGCCGGGGCTGCCGGACGGGGGCGGCGGGGGTAAGGGACGGACACTGCTGCTCCTTCGGGTCCCCCGGGCGGCCGGGCTGCGCTCCACCGTAGTCGGCGGCCGGGCCACGGTGACTGCGTCCCGGGCCGGGCGGTGCCCCTAGGCTGGCTGTCGTGACCCAGCCGCGCCCGCTCTCCGAGCTCGTCGCCCCCGACTGGGCAACGGCGCTGGCTCCGGTCGCCGGCCGAATCTCCGCGCTGGGTGGCTTTCTGCGCCAGGAGCTCGCCGAGGGCAGGGGCTACCTGCCGTCCGGCCAGAACGTGCTGCGCGCCTTCTCCCGTCCGCTGGCGCAGGTGCGGGTGCTGCTGGTCGGCCAGGACCCCTACCCCACCCCCGGCCACGCCGTGGGGCTCTGCTTCTCGGTCGCCCCCGACGTCCGCCCGCTGCCGCGGAGCCTGGTCAACATCTACGCCGAACTGGAGGCGGACCTCGGGATCCCGCCGGCGCCGACCGGCGACCTCAGCCCCTGGTTCGAGCGCGGCGTCCTGCTGCTCAACCGGGTGCTCACCGTCCGTCCCGGGCAGGCCGGGTCGCACCGCGGCAAGGGCTGGGAGGAGGTCACCGACTGCGCCATCGACGCGCTGGTGGCCCGCGGCGGTCCGCTGGTGGCGCTGCTGTGGGGGCGGGACGCACAGAGCCTGCAGCCCCGGCTCGGCTCCATCCCCTGCATCACCTCGGCCCACCCCTCGCCGCTGTCGGCCCACGCGGGGTTCTTCGGCTCCCGTCCCTTCAGCCGGGTGAACGCCGCCCTCGAGGCGCAGGGTGCGCCGGGGATCGACTGGCGGCTGGTCGGCCCGTCCCCGGAATGACCGGCCAACAAGGAGTGTTGTAGCTGCCGTGAAGCTCTTCCAGACCGCCCGGGCACTGCCAGGGCGCGACACCCCTGTCATGTCAGACTCCTGCTGGCACGAGGTCTTCGGCCACAAGGTGGGCACCGTGCCGCAGGGGTCGCAGGTCGCCTACTTCGCGATGGGCTGCTTCTGGGGCGCCGAGAAGCTGTTCTGGAACACCCCTGGGGTGACCTCCACGGCTGCCGGCTACACCGGCGGGATGACGCCGAACCCCACCTACCAGGAGGTCTGCTCAGGGTTCACCGGCCACGCCGAAACGGTGATGGTCGCCTACGACCCGGCCACGGTGTCCTACCGCGACCTGTTGACCGTGTTCTTCGAGAACCACGACCCGACCCAGGGGATGCGGCAGGGCAACGACCACGGCACCCAGTACCGCTCCGCGATCTACACGGTCGACCAGGCGCAGGCCGAGGCCGCGTCAGCCGCGGCGTCGGCCTTCCAGACCAACCTGAGCGCTGCGGGGTACGGGCAGATCACCACCGAGATCGCGCCGGCGGGGCCGTTCTACTTCGCCGAGGACTACCACCAGCAGTACCTGGTGAAGAACCCCAACGGCTACTGCCCCGTGCACGCCACGGGAGTGACCTGCAACCCGTCCTGAGCGCCGCTCAGCGGCCGGCGGTAGCCAGTTCCGTGGCGTCGGCCAGCTTGGCCAGGGCCCGTTCCCAGCGCCGCGACAGGGCCGCGGCGTCGAAGTAGGCGGGGATCTGCTCGTGGCGGATCTCGACCACGGTCTCGCTCTCGCTGACGGGCACGATGTGCACGTCAACCATCGTCTTGGGAGCCTCCTCGGCAGCGTGCCAGCTGAAGCGGATCTGCTCCAACGGGTGGTAGGAGCGGATCACGCCGTAGGTACCGTCCTCGGCATGCCAGCTGTCGCCCTTGTCGCCGAGTTCGCCGCCGGGGCCCAACAGGGCTTCGGCGCCCTCGCGCGTGACCAGGAGTTTCCAGACACTCTTCGGGGGATGGGACACCGACCGGCGCACAGTCACGGTGGTGTCCACGGAGTTTGCGAGCGTCTCGCCTGCGTTCTGATCAGTCATGTGATACCTCGATCCGACTGGAACAGCCGGCCCCCGTTGGCCGGCCCGGTA
>JAEYUH010000136.1 GCA_023432725.1 Actinomycetes bacterium
CGAGGTCGACCCCTGCGACGTCGACCGCCAGCTGCGGCGTGGCGACGAGTTCGCGCAGTTCGGGGGTGGTGAAGCTGGCGTGCTCGGGGCCGCGGCGGCCCACCACCCACACGTCGTCCACCTCGGCGGCGCGCAGTTCGGCCAGGACCGGGTCCGGCATGTCGGTGCCGGAGAGCTCGGCTGCCGTCTTCAGCAGGATGCGGGCCACGTCCACCGCGACATTGCCGACACCGGCGATGACGGCGGTGGAAACCCCGGCCAGCGACTGCGGCTGGGCATCGGGGTGGCCGGAGTACCAGGCGACGAGCTCGCGGGCCGAGCGGCTGCCGGGCAGTGACTCCCCCGGGATCCCCATCCTGCGGTCCTCGCTGGCCCCTGCGGCGTAGATGACCGCGTCGTAGGCCGCCGTGATCTCGGCCACCGTCACGTCGCGACCCAGCTCGACCAGCCCGTAGAACCTGACCCGGTCGGACTCGAACACCCTGGCCAGCACGGTGGCGATCCCCTTGATGCTGTCGTGATCGGGAGCCACCCCGTAGCGCAGCAGCCCGAACGGGGAGGGCAGCCGGTCGAAGATGTCCACCTCGATCTCGAAGGGGGCGCCGGCCAGCAGGGACTGGGTGGCGAACAGCCCGGACGGTCCCGAGCCGATCACCGCCACCCGGCGCGGGCTGGTCACGGACGCCACCCGACCGGGACGTCGCGCAGCGCGACCCGGGTCGGCACCGGGTGCCGCTGGCCGCCGACGTGGACCACGTCGGTGCCCTCGATCCGCAGCTGGCTGCGGTAGCACCGCAGCGCCGCCACCACGACGTCGCGGTGCTGCTCGAGGTCGAGGGCGTCGGGGTTCTCGGCGGGGTCGGAAAGGATCTCCACCAGGGCCGCACCGACCAGGGCGGCGGCCTCCTGCCCGATCCGGTGGCAGGCGACGTGGTCGGGGTGGCCGTAGCCGCCGGCCGCGTCGTAGCTGACGATCGCCTCGGCGCCGAACCACTCCGCGTAGGCGGCGAGGTCGGCGGCGGCCTGGGCAGGCTCGGCTGCGGTGAGCGCGTCGGGGCCGGCGTCCCGTCCGGGACCGGCGAGGGTCTCGGACAGCCAGCGCATCCCTGAGTCGGTGTAGCGGCGCGGCGCCAGGCCGGCCGCCCTGGCCGGAGGCTGGCCGAGGAAGCTGTGGGAGTGGACGCCGAGCACCGCGAGCGCCCCGGCCAGCTCGCGTTCCCGCAGCGCCACCAGGTCGCCGGACCCGACGAGCACCTCGCCCCGCTCCCCACGGGTGGCCGTGACGACTCCCACCGTGACGCCACGGGCGACGAGGTCGGCGATCAGCGTGCCGGTCGCGAGGGTCTCGTCGTCGGGGTGGGCGTGCAGGAAGAGGACCCGCGCGGCGCTGTCGAGCGCGGTCATGACGGGCTCCGTCCGATCAGGTCCTGGTAGACGGCGACCAGCCGGGCCGCCGCCCAGGTCCAGACGAACCGGCGGGCGTGCACCCGTGCCACCACACCCTTGCGGGCCAGCCGGTCGGGATCGGTGAGCAGCCCTGTGATGGCTGCCGCCCAGTCCTCGGGGCGGCGACTGTCCATCAGCTGCCCCGTCACGCCGTGGGCCACCGCCTCGCGCAGCCCGCCGGCCGCCGCGGCGATCACCGGCGTGCCGCTGGACGCCGCCTCGAGGGCCACCAGCCCGAAGGTCTCGGAGTGCGAGGGGACCAGCACCAGCCGCGCCGAGCGCATCAGGCGGGCGAGCGCTGGACGGGGCTGCGGGCCGAGGAAGCTGACCTGGCCGGCCAGCCCGAGCTCGTCCACCAGCGCCAGCAGCCGGGCCTCGTACGCGGCGAAATCGGCGGACACGTCCCCGGCGACCACCAGGTGGGGCCGGATCGCCGGGTCGACAGCCGCCATCGCCCGGATCGCCAGGTCGGGGCCCTTCAGGGGCTGCAGCCGGGCGGCGAAGAGGACAAAGCCGAGCGGCAGCGGGACGTCGAGCCCGGCGTCCGGCTGCTCACCCATAAGCAGCGGGCGGAAGAGGTCGTGCTCCACCCCGGGCGAGATCACGCACACCCGCTCGGGGTCGGCACCGCACCGCTCGATGACGGTCTGCGCCTCCGCGGCACTGATCGCCACCACCGCCTGCGACTCCCGCGCCACCAGGGCCTCCCCGGGGATGCGGGCGGGCGACTCCGGCGGCTCCCCCTCGGCCAGGGGCGAACCGGGCAGCGCCGCCACGGAGTGGTAGCTCTGGACGTGCGGCACCCCCCAGGCGCGGGCCAGCGGCAGCGCCGCGACGCCCGACATCCAGTGGTGGGAGTGGACGACGTCGTAGGGCCCGAGCTCGCCGAGCCCGGCGGAGAACTCGGGGATGAACTCGTCGATCCGGCTCTTCGGCAAGGGCGTGGCAGGACCGGCGGTGACGTGGCGCAGGGTGACCCCCGGGGCGAGTTCGACGAGGTCGGGATCGGTGGCCGAGGCCCGCCGGGTGATCAGGTCGACACTGTGACCGAGCTCGGCGAGGGCGTCGGCGGTGGCGCGTTCGACCACGTTCAGCCCGCCCGCGTCTCCCGACCCCGGCATCGTGGCCGGGGAGGTGTGCAGGGAGACGAACGCGATCCGGAGCGGCACGCTGGCAG
>JAEYUH010000187.1 GCA_023432725.1 Actinomycetes bacterium
CTCCAGGTCGAGATCACCGAGGTGGCCGGCGGCACCCGGATCACCGCGGCGGGCGCGCGGGTCCGGCTCGACGTGGTCGCGCACCGCCCGGCCGGGCACGAGAGCCTGGGGGTAGTGGTGCCCTGGACCGAGCGGCTGTTCCAGTACACGGTCAAGGACGTCGCCCGTCCCGCAACCGGCACGCTGTGGCTGGACGGGGTCGCGCACGAACTGCCTGAGGGAGAGTCCTGGGCCACCCTCGACCACGGCCGTGGCCGCTGGCCGCACCGCGTCCACTGGAACTGGGGTGCAGGCTCGGGCCGCAGCGGCGGGCGGGTGATCGGAGTCCAGGTCGGCGGGAAGTGGACCGACGGCACCGGCAGCGTGGAGAACTCCCTGCTGGTCGACGGCCGGCTGCACAAGATCAGCCAGGAACTGGTGTGGGACTACGACCCGGCCGACTGGCTGGCACCCTGGCGGGTCAGCGGCGACGGCGTCGAGCTGCGCTTCGTCCCCGAGTTCGACAAGGTATCGGCCACCGACCTCAAGGTCATCTCCTCTCGCACCCACCAGTGCTTCGGTGACTGGTCGGGCAGGGTGCGGCTGGGCACCGGCGAGATGGTGGAGTTCGACGGAGTGTTCGGCTGGGCCGAGGAGGTCCACCAGCGCTGGTGAGCCGGGAATGCGAAAGGGACCCGCCGCAGCGAGTCCCTTTCGAGGTACACGAGGGTCAGCGGGTGACCCGGCCGGCCTTCAGGCACGAGGTGCAGACATTGAGTCGCTTCGGGGTGCCGTCGACGAGGGCACGCACCCGCTGGATGTTCGGGTTCCAGCGACGGTTGGTCTTCTTCTTCGACCAGGGCACGTTGTGGCCGAAGCCCGGGCTCTTGGCGCAGACGTCACACACGGCAGCCACTGGAACTCCTTGTTTCTCGATCTCGTTGGTTCACGCCGGTCGGCGCGCCCGCAACAGTCAGTCAAAGCTGGGGACCTGCCTACGATACCCGACATCGGCCGTCGCAGCCTAATCGCTGACGGCACCCCGTCCGGTACGGCTCAGGTCGCCACCACGATCGGCACGATCATGGGACGGCGGCGGTAGTTGTTGTTCACCCAGCGGCCGATGGTCCGCCGGACCACCTGCTGCAGCTGGTAGGTGTCCTCCACCCCGTCGGCCAGCGCCCGCAGCAGCACCTGCACCAGCTCGGCGCGGATGCCGTCGAAGACCGAGTCGTCCTCGGCGAAGCCGCGCGCGTGGATATCGGGCCCGCTGACGATCGTGTTGTCGTGGAAGTTCACCACCACCACTGTCGAGATGAAGCCCTCCTCGCCCAGGATCTTGCGGTCGGTGAGCTCGGAGTCGCCGATGTCGCCGACCGTCGAGCCGTCGACGAAGATGTAGCCACACTCCAGTTGCCCCACCACCCGGGCGCGGCCCCGGGCCAGGTCGACCACCGCACCGTCCTCGACGACCAGGGTGTTGGCGGCCGGCACCCCGGTCTGCCGCGCCAGGCCCGCGTTCGCGATCAGATGGCGGATCTCGCCGTGCACCGGCAGCACGTTGCGCGGCCTGAGCAGGTTGTAGCAGTACAGCAGCTCCCCGGCGCTGGCATGGCCCGAGACGTGCACCATCGCGTTGGCCTTGTGCACCACGGTGACCCCGTTGCGGGACAGGCCGTTGATCACCCGGTAGACCGAGTTCTCGTTGCCGGGGATCAGCGAGCTGGCCAGCAGCACCACATCGCCCGGACCCGCCGTCACGATGGGGTGCTCGTGGTTGGAGATCCGCGACAGCGCGCTCAGCGGCTCGCCTTGGGAGCCGGTGGAGATGATGACCACCTCGTCGTCGCGGTAGTCGTCGATCTGCTTGAGGTCGACGAGGGTGTTCTCCGGCACCCGCAGGTAGCCGAGTTCACGGGCGACGGTCATGTTGCGCACCATCGAGCGCCCGACGTAGACCACCTTGCGGTTGTGCCGGACGGCGGCGTCCATCACCTGCTGTACGCGGTGCACGTGGGAGGCGAAGCACGCGACGATCAGCTTCTGCTTGGCGGACGCGAAAACCCGTTCCATGGCGGGCTCGATGTCGATCTCCGACGGGGTGAAGCCCGGCGTCTCCGCATTCGTGGAGTCCACCATGAACAGGTCGAGCCCCTCCTCACCCAGCCTGGCGAAGCCGTGCAGGTCGGTCAGCCGGCCGTCCAGCGGCAGCTGGTCCATCTTGAAGTCGCCGGTGTGCAACACCGTGCCCGCGACGCTGCGCAGGATCACCGCCAGTGCGTCCGGGATCGAGTGGTTGACCGCGAGGAACTCCAGGTCGAAGCCGCCGACCGCGACCCGCTCCCCCTCGGCGACCACCCGCAGGTCGACGTCGCGCAGCCGGTGCTCGCGAAGCTTCTCGCGCACCAGCGCGAGGGTCAGTCGGGAGCCGTAGATCGGGATGTCGGGACGGCGGCGCAGCAGGTAGGGCACCGCGCCGATGTGGTCCTCGTGGCCGTGGGTGAGCACGAGCGCGCTGATGTCGGCAAGCCGGTCGGCGACCAGGTGGAGGCCGGGCAGGATCAGGTCGACGCCGGGGTGCTCCTCGCTGGGGAACAGCACACCGCAGTCGACCAGCAACAGCTGGCCGTTGAGCTCGAAGGAGGTCATGTTCCGACCGATATCGCCCAGCCCGCCGAGCGGGATGATCCGCAGCGTGTCGGGGCGAAGGTCGGGGGGTGTCTTCAGCGTCTCTCGCACCCGCCCACCCTAGCGGCACTCCCGGGCCGCCGGGCCCGCCTGCCGCCCCGGCGGAGGCTGCTGCCGGCCCCGCTAGGCTGTCCCGGTGAGCGCGCAACCCCACTCGGTCCGGCTGGCGGTGCCCTCGGAGGCCGCGGCGATAGCCGCCCTGCAGCGCAGGGCGTGGACCCAGGTGTACCCCGAACCGGTGGCGGCAGGGTTGCTGGCCCGCACCGATCTCGCCGGGATGACCGCCGCGTGGGAATCGGCCATCCAGCGGCCGCCGCTGGCGACGCTGCGGGTGCTGGTGGCTGTCGACTCCAGCGAGGCCAGGCACCGGGTGGTGGGCTTCGCCGCCGTCGGTCCCAGCGATGACCCCGACGCCTCGCCGGCCACCGACGGGCTGGTCGCCGAGTTCGCCATCGACCCGCTCGCCCAGCGGCAGGGGCATGGCTCCCGGCTGCTCCAGGCCTGCGTCGACACCCTGCGGGCCGACGGCTTCACCCGCGCGACGTGGTGGGTCCGCAGCACCGACGACCTGGCGCGCGCCTTCCTCACCGGGGCCGGCTGGGCACCCGACGGCGCCCACACCGAGCGCGGCGGCGACGAGGACGAGCACGGCCTGCGCTTCGTCCGGCTGCACACCGACATCTCGGCGTGACTCAGCCCAGCGGCACGACGAGCTCGTTGGCGGTCAGGTCGAGGGTGATCCCTTCGTCCCCCGCGGCGATCGCGTCCGGCACCAGCCCGTAAGGCAATTCCACGTCGATGGGCCGGACCAGTTGGTCCATGATGTGCTGCGCGACGTCCTCGCCGAGGTCGAACCCGGCGATCGAGATCTGCGTCCGGGTCAGCTCGAGCCGGGTGCCGCTCTCCCCCAGCACCGGCAGCGCGGAGACCACGGCCTCCAGCTCGCGCCCGAACAGCTCGGCGGTGTAGCTGACCTGCAGCCGTCCCTCGCCGCCGTGCGCGACCGGGACGCCGGCCAGCTTGGTCAACGCCGGATAGCCGAGGACTGCCTGCGCCCGCGCGTCGGTCACCACCACCTGCCCGTTGCCGAGCCTGAGATCCGTCGCGTCGACGTCGATCCGGTCGAAGCTGACCTGCTGCCCGGACACCTCCAGCGGAACGTCGCGGCCCGCCAGGGTTGCGCTGGGCACCCGGCGGGTGACCAGGACCGCCGTGAAGGGCACCCCGCCCAGTTCCACGACCGGCGGTTCGGCCAGCCCGAGCCCGGTCTGGAGCTGGCGGGCCACCTGGTCCTGGGCGGCGCTCCTGGCGAGGTTGTCCCCCACCACGGCTCCTGCGGCCAGAAGCGCCAGCACCGAGCCGGTGATCACCAGCGGCTTGAGGACTCCCATCACAGCCGCAGCAGGGACTCGATGCCGACGGTCAGCCCGGGGCGTTCCCGCACGGCCCGGACGGCGGCCAGCACCCCCGGCATGAACGAGACCCGCTCCAGCGAGTCGTGGCGGATCGTCAGGGTCTCGCCCGCGGCGCCGAACAGCACCTCCTGGTGGGCCACCAGCCCGCGCAGCCGGACGCCGTGGACGTGGATCCCCTCGACGGTGGCGCCGCGCGCGCCGTCCGGGTCGGCGGTGGTGGCGTCGGGGACGGCTCCCAGGCCGGCGGCAGCCCGCCCCGCGGCGATCCTGCCGGCTGTCGCCAGGGCGGTCCCCGAGGGCGCGTCGAGCTTGTTGGGGTGGTGCAGCTCGATGATCTCGGCCGACTCGAAGAACCGGGCCGCCTGCTCGGCGAAGTGCATCATCAACACTGCGCCGATGGAGAAGTTCGCGGCGACCAGGACGGCCCCGCCGGGGTGGCGTCCCACCAGGTCGCGGACCTCGTCGAGCCGCTCCCTGGTGAAGCCGGAGGTGCCGACCACGGTGGCGATCCCCCGTTCGAGGCACCACGCGATGTTGTCCATGACCACCTCGGGGGTGGTGAAGTCGACGACCACCTCAGCCCTGGCGGCCACCTCGTCGCGGG
>JAEYUH010000243.1 GCA_023432725.1 Actinomycetes bacterium
CGGCATGGCCGCCAAGACCCCGGATCCCAGCCCCACTCCCCGACGCCGCGGGCGTCCCCGCCGTGAGGAGATCGCCGCCCAGATCGGCTCGACGGTCAGCGAGTTCCCCGAGGGTCCCGCCGACGCCGACGGCCTGACGCCGCGGCAGCGCAAGATGCTGCAGGTCATCCGCGACACCATCGAGTCCCGCGGCTACCCGCCGAGCATCCGCGAGATCGCCGAAGCCGCAGGGCTGGCCTCCTCGTCCTCG
This sequence comes from Actinomycetes bacterium, assembly GCA_023432725.1. Lineage (GTDB taxonomy): Bacteria > Actinomycetota > Actinomycetes > Propionibacteriales > Propionibacteriaceae > Propionicimonas. Next base: position 251 of record JAEYUH010000243.1, read on the forward strand.
GTGGCCCACCAGCTGAAGGTCCTGGAGGCCAAGGGCTACCTGCGCCGCGACCCGCACCGGCCGCGCGCCATGGAGGTGCGGCTGCCCGGCTCGCTCGCGCCCGTCCGCCCCGCACTCGAGGCCGAGTACGACGAGACCGGGATCGACGACCTGTCCGCCCCGGTGGTGAACGTGCCGATCCTCGGACGGATCGCCGCCGGCGGCCCGATCCTGGCCGAGGAGTCGGTCTCCGACGTCTTCGCGCTGCCGAAGCAGCTCGTCGGTGAGGGGACGCTGTTCCTGCTCGAGGTCAGGGGCGACTCGATGATCGACGCCGCGATCTGCGACGGCGACTTCGTGGTGGTCCGCCAGCAGCCCACCGCCGACAACGGCGACATCGTCGCCGCCCTGCTCGGCGACGAGGCGACGGTGAAGACCTTCAAGCGCACCCCGGGCCAGGTCTGGCTGCTGCCCCACAACCCCGCGTACGAGCCGATCGACGGCAACCAGGCCTCGATCCTCGGCAAGGTGGTCGCCGTCCTTCGACGGGTCTGACCCGGCTAGGGCTCCCGGAGTCGTCGCAGCGCGCCGACCGCCACCTCACGGTCGGTGGTGGTCCAGAAGTCCGGCATCGAGGCGCGCAGGAAGCTGCCGTAGCGCGCCGTCACCAGCCGCGGGTCGAGGACGGCCACCACGCCGCGGTCGGTCAGGGTGCGGATCAGGCGACCGGAGCCCTGGGCGAGCAGCAGTCCGGCGTGGGTGGCCGCGACCGCCATGAAGCCGTTCCCGCCGGCCTCGGCGACCGCCCGCTGCCTGGCCTGCATCAGCGGGTCATCGGGGCGGGGGAACGGGATCTTGTCGATGATCACCAGCTCGCAGGTGTCGCCGGGCACGTCGATGCCCTGCCACAGCGAGAGCGTCCCGAACAGGCTGGCGGACGGGTCGGCGACGAAGTCACGGGTCAGCTCGGAGAGCTGCCGGTCGCCCTGGCACAGGATGGTCGCGTCGGGTAGTTCAGCGCGGCAGTACCGGGCGGCCGCCTCCGCGGAGCGCTGGGACGCGAACAGCCCGAGCGTGCGTCCGTCCGCCGCCCACACCAGCTCGGCGATCTCGGTGAGGGTGTCAGGACCGATCCCGTCGCGATGCGGCGGCGGCAGCCGACGGGCGATGTACAGGATGCCCTGCCGCCGGTAGTCGAACGGGGAACCGACGTCCACCCCGCGCCAGGCGTCGGCTTCCAGCCCGAGGCTGCGCGCCACCGCGCCGAAGTCGCCCCCGATCTTGAGGGTGGCGGAGGTGAGCACTCCCGGCACCTCGCCGAGGATCCGTTCGCTGATCAGGTCGGCGACGCTGAGCGGCGCCTGGTAGGCCTGCTTGCCGAACCGGTCCCGCTCCCCCACCCAGATCACGTCGTGCGGCTTGAGGGCGGCCAGTTGCTCGGCCACCTCGAACACCTCCTTGACGGCGGCCGCCGCCTGGGTGGCGTCGGCGTCGTCGTTGCCGGCCATCCCCGAGACCGCCTGGCGGGCGGCGTCGCGAACGAGCCGGAAGGCGGCGACGATCGCGGCGTCAGGGTCCTCGACCCGGCCCGGTTCGGTACCGTCCAACGCCTCCTGGAGCACGTCGGCGGCGTCCAGCAGGCCGGCGCCGGTGTCGTCGGAGAGCCACGGCAGGCACCGTTTCGCCACCCGCTCCACGCCCTGTGGGCTCAGCTCGTGCGAGGCCGCACCGGTGACCCGCGCCACCAGTTCGTGGGCCTCGTCGATCACCACCAGCTGGTGCTCGGGCAGGACGGAGTTGCCATGCAGCGCGTCGATCGCGAGCAGCGCGTGGTTGGTGACCACCAGTTGGCTCGACCTGGCCCGCTCCCGCGACTTCTCCACCAGGCACTCTGCACCGAACGGACAGTTGGCCACCCCCAGGCACTCCCGGACCGGCACCGACACCTGGGTCCACGCGGCCGGGGCGTGGCTGGGCGCGTCGTCCCGGTCGGCCAGCCCGCCGGCGGACGCCTCCTGCTCGGCCCACTCCCGCAGCGCGACCACCTGGGCGCCCAGCACGCTGGTGGCGTCGGCGCCCGACGCGACCACCGCCTCGGCGAGCTCCGCTCCCCCCAGCAGGGTGCCCTGCTGCTCGAACCCACCGCCCTCGCGGACGCGGTGCAGGCAGGCGTAGTTGCTGCGACCCTTGAGCACCGCGTGGCTGATCGTCTGCCCCGTCACCTCGCGGCAGGCCTCGACCGCCGCCGGGATGTCCCGGGTGGCGAGCTGAGCCTGCAGTGCGAGGGTCGCGGTGGCGACCACCACCCGCTGGTCCGGGTTCTCCGCCAGGTGGGCGAGCGCCGGGGCGAGGTAGCCCAGCGACTTGCCGGTGCCCGTCCCCGCCTGCACAAGCAGGTGCTCACCCTCGGCGAAGGTGCGCGAGACCTCAGCGGCCATCTGCTGCTGGCCCGCCCGCGGCGCCCCGCCGATCTGCGCCACCGCCGCCGCAAGGACGGCGGCCGCCACCTGCTCGCTCAGTGCGAAGCTCCGGGGACGGCGGCGTACCGGGCCAGCTCGCCGGCCAGGTCGGAGTTCACCCTGGCCACCACGAGGGTGCCGTCGGGGGTGTGCTCGGTCGACAGGAACTCGCCCGACTGGTGGATCCGGTTGATCAGGTCGCCCCGGTCGTAGGGCACAAGGGCGCGGATCTCCACCTCGGGCCGCGGCAGTCTCGCCTCGATCCGGTCGCGCAGGTCCCTCATCCCCTCGCCGGTGCGGGCCGAGACGAAGACCGCGTCGGGGTGGGCGCCGCGCAGCGCCAGCAGCGCGTCCGGGTCGGCCGTGTCGATCTTGTTGACCACCAGTTGCTCGGCCACGCCCGCGGCGCCGATGCCGGACAGGACCTCCCGGACGGCGGCGATCTGGCCGAACGGGTCGGGGTCGGAACCGTCGACGATGTGCAGCAGGAGGTCGGCCTCCACCGACTCCTCGAGGGTGGACCGGAAGGCCTCCACCAGGTCGTGCGGCAGGTGCCGGATGAAGCCGACGGTGTCGGTCAGCGTGAACTGCCGGCCGTCGGTGGTCTCCGAGCGCCGCGTGGTGGGGTCGAGGGTGGCGAACAGCGCGTCCTCCACCAGCACGCCGGCCCCGGTCAGCCGGTTCAGCAGCGACGACTTGCCGGCGTTGGTGTAGCCGACGATCGCCACGGCGGGGATCTGGTTGCGGCGCCGCTGCGACCGCGTCGTCTCGCGGACGGCGTCCAGCTCCCTCAGGCGGCGCCGCAGCTGGGTGATCCGGGTCTTGATGCGGCGCCGGTCGACCTCGATCTTGGTCTCGCCCGGGCCGCGGCCGCCGATGCCGGCACCGCCGGCCGCCCGGCCGCCGGCCTGGCGGGACAGGTTGCCGCCCCAGCCGCGCAGCCGCTGCCGCAGGTACTGCAGCTGGGCGAGCTCGACCTGAGCCTTGCCCTCGGCGCTCTTGGCGTGCTGGGCGAAGATGTCGAGGATCAAGGCGGTGCGGTCGACGACCTTGACCCCGACCCTGTCCTCGAGGTTGCGCAGCTGGGCGGGTTCCAGCTCGCCGTCGCAGATCACCGTGTCAGCCCCGGTGCCGATCACCACCTGGCGCAGCTCGTCCACCTTGCCGCGGCCGATGAAGGTGGCCGGGTCAGGGTGTTGGCGGCGCTGCACCAACCCGTCGAGGACCTCCGAACCTGCAGTCTCGGCCAGCAGCTTGAGTTCAGCCAGGGAGTTCTCCACGTCGACCTCGCTGCCGGTCGACCACACGCTCACCAGCACCACCCGCTCGAGCTGGAGCTCGCGGTACTCCACCTCCGTGATGTCGGCGAGCTGCGTCGACATGCCCGCCACCCGCCGCAGCGAGTTGCGCTGTTCGAGGTCGAGTTGCTCGCCGTCCGGGTCGAGCTCGTCCTCCCAGTCAGCCTGTGTCATGCGCCGATCACCTCCAGATCCAGCGACCCGCGCGCTACCAGCACAGCAGGGCCCGTCAACGTGGCCTCCCCCGTCTCGTCGAGGGTGACCTCGAGTTCGCCGCCGGGGGTCGAGACAACGACCGGCGGTCCGCCCGGCACGGCCCCGCCGGCGACGACGGCGACCGCCACCACCCCGGTGCCACAGGCGCAGGTCTCGCCCGAGCCGCGTTCGTGCACCCGCATCCTTACCCGCCCCGGCCCCTCCACCAGCGCGAACTCGACGTTCACGCCGTCGGGGAACCGCCCGGCAGGCACGGCCGGGGGCCGGGACAGGTCGAGGCCGTCCAGTTCGGCGGCATCTGCGACGATGCTGACCACGTGCGGGTTGCCGACGTCGGCGGCGACACCGTCCCAGGTCGCGGCCCCGACACCGACCGTCGGCCGATCCGCGCCCAGTGTCACCGGGCCCATCGTCACGGCGATCCGGCCGTCGGCGAGGAACCGCCCGATGCGCTTCCCGGCACGGGTGCCCACCGTGACGGTCTCACCGTCGGTCAGGCCTTCGGCGGCCAGGAACCGCAGGAACACCCGCAGCCCGTTGCCACACATCTCGGCGACCGACCCGTCGGCGTTGCGGTAGTCCATGAACCAGCCGTCGTCGTTGCGGACCGCGCGCAGGATGCCGTCGGCGCCGATCCCGGCCCTGCGGTCACAGATCGCTGCCACCTGGCCGTCGGAAAGCTCGATCGCACCCTCGGGGTCGGCGAACAGCACGAAGTCGTTGCGGGCACCATGACCCTTGACGAACGTGAGTTCAGCCACCAGACCTCCTCGGGATCTTGTCGAGCCTACCCCTCACGGCTGCCACGAGTTCGGCGGCGGCGCCGGTGCCTGCCGGCACCCAGGTGATCCGTGGGTCGCGACGGAACCAGCCGAGCTGCTTGCGCGCGAACCGTCGCGTGCCGCTGGCGGTCGCCGCTCTCGCCTCCGCCTCGGTGCACTCACCGTCGAGGTGCTCCAGCACCTGCCGGTAGCCGAGGGCGCGGGAGGCGGTCCGGCCCTCCCTCAGCCCGCGTGGCACGAGGCCGCGGACCTCGTCGACGAAGCCGTCGCTCCACATCCGCTCCACCCGGGCTTCGATCCGCGCGTCGAGTTCGTCACGTTCCAGCGTCAGCCCGTACTGCAGGACCCCGCTGATCGCGTAGCTCCCCTCGGGCAGGACCGGCCGGAACGACCCGGTCAGCTCGATCACCTCCAGGGCCCTGACCACCCGGCGCCCGTTGCCGGGCAGGATCCCGGCTGCCACCTCGGGGGCGATGGCCGCCAACCGGGCGTGCAGCGCCGCGGGCCCGCCCTCGGCCAGCTCGGCCTCCAGCCGGGCGCGGACCGCAGGGTCCGTCCCCGGGAACTCGAACTCGTCGAGAATGGC
>JAEYUH010000274.1 GCA_023432725.1 Actinomycetes bacterium
CCATCCGGGCCGCCCTCGAACTGCGCGACGGCGGCTGCGTCTTCCCGGGCTGCGAGAAGCCGCCTCACGCCTGTCACGCCCACCACCTCAGACCGTGGTGGGCCGGTGGTGCTACGGCCCTGGCGAATCTCGTCCTGGTCTGCGCGCACCACCACGGGATCGTCGAGCCCGGTCACGATCCGACCGCCGACCGATGGCAGGTCCGGCTGCGCGACGACGGCCTGCCCGAGGTGGTCCCACCCCGGCGGGCGGATCCCGGCCAACGTCCCCGGCTGCACGCCCGCTTCCTGACGCCACCGCGCAGGTAGCCGGGCGACCCATCAGTCGAGAACTTCGAGGACCGTTCCGGGGCGGCCATCCTCAAGGCTGCCCTCGCCGGCCCAGCCGCGCCGGATCAGCTCGCGCAGCACGTCGAGGTCGACGTCCTCGAGGTTGCTGAGGTACAGGCAACCCTTTCCTGTCTTGTGCTTGCCGAGCCTTTCGAGCAGGTCGCTGTTGGTGCCGTAGAGGGTGAGTCCGTAAAGGGTCAGCGCCGCCCTGCGCGGGCTGAACCCCACCCGGATCATCTCGCCGGAGTGCCCGCTCGGGTAGGTGTAGCGCACGCGTCCGAAACCGACGATGGACGGGCCCCACATCCTGGCCTCGGCCCCGGTCTCCTCGGCGAAGATGTCGAACAGGGCCAGCCCTTGGTCGCGACGCCGGGGCGGCTCCACGGTGTGCAGGAACGCCAGCACCGACTCCTCCGTCGGGCGGGTCTTCGGTTCGTAGGCCATGCCGCAGCCTACGACGCCCAGACCTCGACGACGTGGTAGCCGGTCGCGCCGTCCGGGAGCACACCCTGGACCTCGGCCACCTGTGGCACGCCGGCGGCGTCGTACGCCCGGGCCGCGAGCACGTGCCTGCCGGTTTCCGCCTGCCAGGGCAGGTACCACTGGCGCCAGTAGTCGAGCCCGACGTCCGGCCCGAGCCGCGCCTCCTGCCAGGGGCCTTCGTCCACCCTGACCTCGACCCGCCCGACGCCGCGGTGGGTGGCCCAGGCCACTCCTGCGACCACCGCCGTCCCGCTGGAGATCTGGCCCCGGGGGGTGTCGATCCGGCAGGCGGTCTTCACCGGCGCCTGCTCGGCCCAGCCGCGCATCGTCCAGTAGGCCTCATCGGCGGCGAACGTGGTGACCTTGAGCCGGCTCAGCCACTTCGTCGCCCCGACGTACCCGTACAGCCCCGGTGTGAGGAGCCGGGCCGGGTAGCCGTGTACCTGGGTCAGCGGCTCGCCGTCCATGGCGACAGCGATCATCGCGTCCCGGCCGTCGAGCAGGACGGCCAGCGGCGTGCTCGCGGTAAACCCGTCGACGGAGTGGCTGAGCACCATGTCGGCGGACGGGTCGGGGCGGGCCCGGCGCAACAGGTCGGCCACCGGGACCCCGAGCCAGCGGGTGGAGCCGCAGTAGGGACCCCCGACCTCGTTCGACACGCAGGTCAGCGTGATGTCCCGCTCGATCATCGGCAGGGCCACCAGTTCGGCCCAGGTCAGCTCGAAGGGGGCCGCCACCAGCCCGTCGACGGTGAGCTTCCAGTCAGCGGCCGAGAGCCGGGGAAGGATCAGCGCGGTGTCGACCCGGTAGAAGTCCGGCACCGGGGTGCGCAGCGGGGAGACTCCCGACACCGTCGTCTCCAGGCCGGCAGGCAACCGCGGACGGGGTGTCGCCGGTGGTGGCAGCGGGGCCGCTGCGGAGGGGGCCGGCTGCCTGACCTGCACCCCGGTGGCGACGGCAGCGGCCGCTACCCCCGCCGCGCCGGCGAGCAGCACCCGTCGGTCCAGCCCGCCTTCGGGGCGGTCAGGGCTCGGCGCCGCCACCCGCGCGAGCAGCCCGCGCAGCACGACGACGGCGAGCACCGTCCCCACCAGTCCCGGGATGAGGTCGAGCAGGCCGGCGCCCGGACGGGTCACCGCCGCCAACGTCCCCAGTGCACCCAGGCCCACGAAGGCCGCGGTGCCCAGGGCCGGCCGGCGGAGCGCCAGGACACCGGCGAGTCCGGCGAGCAAGGCGAGAACCACCACCACGCCAGCGATCAGCACAACCTTGTCGGCGGTGCCGAAGGTGGCTACCGCCCACTCCTTCAGCGGAGTCGGCGACAGGTCGATGAGCACGGCGCCTACCGCTACCACAGGGCCCGCCGCCGGGTTGATCAGGGCGGCCAGCAACTGCGCCGCGCCCGTGCCACACGCCGCGGCTGCGATGCCGGCGATCCCGGCGGCCGATCGGCTCACCCTTCCAGTGTCGGCGGACTCCTGCCGTTCCGGTTCTGGCAAGGGGCGGCAGAGTTGCGCATACCGGCGCCCGGAAGGCCGCCAGGGCCTTCGGTCAGCCCGTGCGGCCTGCGGCCGAGGCGAAGCCCAGCCAGTCGTGGTGGTTGCCCGCCCAGCACCAGCCGACCTTCGGGGCGCCCCGGCGGGCAGCCCCGTCCCGTCCCGTGCCGCGGCTGATCCAGATCGCAGGCGTCCGGGCGTCCAGCCGCTTCCCGTTCGGCTTGCGGGAACCCAGGCACATGAAGCAGCGGTTCGCCTCGAGCCGGTCCGGTTCCTGCAGCAGCCAGCTGATGCCCTCGCTGATCGTGAGCGGCGTCCTGCCGCGCGAGTGGAGTTCGGGGAGGGCGGCGTTCGGCGTCCAGCCGATCAGGTGGTCGCCGCGGTCCACGTCCTCGATCAGGTAGAGCGGGCGGTCGGGGACCTGCACGCCCTCGATCGGGGTGAACTCGTCCAGGTCGGTCATGTCCTCCACGACGAACCCGTCCCTGCCGTCGACCCGCAGCAGGACGGCGAGTGCCGAAGGCGCGAGAAGGGCGGGGTGGACGCAGAGCACGCCGTCGCCGGTCAGCCCGTCCGCCAGCGCGCGGAAGTCGTCGGCCGCCAGACCCGCGGCGCGGTGGACGCCGGCGTCAACCAGCCTCTCGAGGCGTTCGGTCAGCTGCATCCGGCCAGTATCCACGGCCAGACGCCCCGCGCAAGGGCGGGGCGTCCTGCCATCGGGTCACCAGATGACGGCGATCAGGATGTTGACCAGGCCGAGACCACCGGCGGTGTGGAACAGCGGCATGACGTTGCCGTCCTTGGCCTGCCGACGGTGGGCCAGGATGGCGGACACGGCGGCGACCAGCGCGACCAGCAGCTTCACCGCGATCTTGATGTTGTTCACCTCGAGGTCCTGCGCCTCGCGCAGCCCCACCAGGAGAAGGCCGGTGACCACCTGCGTGATCGCACCGGTCATCAGCAGCTTCGTGTTGAAACCCGTGCGCTGGCGCGCCTGCACCAGGAACACCCCCACCAGGGCGGTCAGCCCCAGGAAGTGCACACACAACACCAGCAGCCTCAAGATCTCCATCACGCAGTTCCTCTCGTTCTCTTCATCACCCGTCCGCGCTGTCAGTTGGCATCGGGCTGGCGGCAAGCGTATCGTCTTACCGACCGTTCAGTAAAACCGGAGGCAACAGTGACCGACAAGCGACGTAACCAGGTGATGGCCGTCCTGTTCGTCGGCGTCCTGATGGGCGCCCTGGATATCGCCATCATTGGACCGGCGCTGCCGGCGATCCAGGCGGAGTTCGGTCTGACCCCGCGCCAGCTGCCCTGGATCTTCACCAGCTACGTGCTCTTCCAGCTGATCAGCACCCCCCTGATGGCCAAGCTGTCGGACTTCTTCGGACGCCGCGCCATCTACCTGCTCGACGTCGGACTGTTCGCCGCCGGGTCCCTCGTGGTCGCGCTCTCCCACGGTTCGGGCCTGTGGATCCTGCTGCTGGCCGGACGGGCCATCCAGGGCCTCGGCGCGGGCGGCATCTTCCCGATCGCCAGCGCGGTGATCGGCGACACCTTTCCCGCCGAGGAACGCGGCCGCGCGCTCGGCCTGATCGGTGCCGTGTTCGGCATCGCCTTCCTGCTCGGGCCGGTCCTGGGCGGCCTGCTGCTCGGGGTGGGCTGGCAGTGGCTGTTCCTGATCAACCTGCCAGTCGCGCTGGCGGTGATGGTCGCGAGCTGGCGGCTGCTGCCCCACACCCGGATCGCCGACAGCCCGCGCTTCGACGTGGCCGGCATGGGAGTGCTCGCGGTCGCGCTGACCACGCTGACCTTCGCGCTCAACGAGTTCGACCCGACGGACGCCGGCGCGAGCCTGGCCTCGTCCCAGGTCCTGCTCCCGCTCGTGGTCTCGGTGGCAGCGTGGGTGGCGCTGGTGTTCGTCGAACTGCGGGCGGCCAACCCCGTCTTCCCGGTAAGGCTGTTCACCAACCGCCAACTCTCCGTGGCGTTCGCGCTCACCGCAGGAGCCGGCATGGGCGAGGCCGCCACGGTGTTCCTGCCGCTGCTCGCCGTGCTGTCGCTCGGGGTCACGTCCTCGGTGGGCGCCTATCTCCTGCTGCCACTGGTCGGCGCGATGGCGATCGGCTCCCCGCTGGCCGGACGACTGGTCGACCGCTACGGCTCGCGCGCGGTGATCCTGACGGGCCTGGTGGTGATGACCGCGGGCATGGTGGGCCTCAGCCAGACCAGCAGTTCGCTGGCCCTGTTCATCACCTTCAGCGCGCTGATCGGTCTGGGCTTGTCCGCGCTGCTCGGCGCGCCGATCCGGTACATCACGCTCAACGAGACGACGGCCGCCGACCGCTCCGCAGCGCAGGGCATGGTGACGACGTTCACGGCGATCGGGCAGACGGTGGCGGCCGCCCTGATCGGCTCCCTGGCCGCCTCGCTGGGTGAGACCGCGCAGAGCTACGACCTCTCGTTCCTCGGGGTCGGAGTGGTGGCGGCCGCCCTCGCCGTGGTAGGCCTGCTGCTGAAGTCGCGGGCAGTGGAACAAGCCACCCGCACCAGCTGAAGGGCGGCAGGAGTGGACCCGCTACGGCACCGGCTCATCACCGAGGCGACCCGGCAGTTCGTGGAACGCGGCTTCGCCGGCACGTCGATGCGCGAGATCGCCGATGCCTGCGGGGTCACCAAGGCCGCGCTCTACTACCACTACCCGAGCAAGGCCGATCTCCTGCTCGACATCGTCGGCACCTACCTGGACGCGATGGCGGACGCCGTCGCACAGGGCCGCGCCGCCCACCCGACGGCCGCCGAGCAGCTCAGCGACATCATCGGAAGGCTGTTCGCCTTCCCGTCCGAGGGGCGCGGGGTGATCCGGCTGGCACTGCACGACCTGCGTCACCTGCCAGAGGCCGCCCGGGCCACGTTCGGCGCCTCCTACCACGAGCGCTTCCTCCAGCCGCTGGGCGAGATCGTGCGGGCGGGCACCGCGTCCGGAGAGTTCGGAGAGCACGACCCCACGACGGTCGTGTGGATCATCCTCGGCATGCTCTACCCGTTCCTGTCCCACCGCTCCGAGGAGGGCGACGACCGGGCGCGGGCCGACCTGGTGGACGTCCTGCTGAACGGGTTGCGCACCCGGCCGGCTCCCTGACCACCGGCCCGGCCGCCCACACCCGGACGGGCGGGCCGAACCGCGGGTCAGGCTCCCCAGGGCAGCTCGCCCAGGACGCCGGCGACCTGGCGGTACCGCTGGTAGCGGGCCTCGACGAAGTCGGCGGTCGCCGGGTCGGGCTCGAACAGCCGCCAGCGCGGGTTCAGGGTGGCGACTCCCTGCGGGACATCGGCGAAGGCACCGACCCCCACCCCTGCCAGCGCCGCAGCACACACCGAGCCGAGCTCGCTGACCGGCGAGATCTGGACCGGAACGCCGAGCACGTCGGCGAACCGCTGGCACCACACCTCGGACTTGGTGGCGCCACCGGAGAGCCGGACCGGCAGCCGCTGCGGCATCGCCGCCTGCAGCCGCTCGATGTGGCGGCGGTGCTCCAGACAGATCCCCTCGACCACGGCGCCCAGCAGATCGTCCTCGCCGGTGGACGAGGAGAGCCCCACCCAGGCTCCCCGCGCGCCGGCGTCGGCCCTGCTGCCGTCAAGGAACGGCAGGAACATCGGGTCGTCGATCCGCTGCCGCCTGGCCCCCTCGCGCTCGAGGCGGGCGGCGTAGACGTCGCGGCCCGCTGCGCCGTCCTCACTGCTGGTCCGGGTGAGCGCCCTGGTCAGCGCCCAGTCGAAGGTCGAGGCCGAGGTGGGCGAGGCCTCACAGAGCAGGGCCAGGCCGCCCAGCGCGATGCTCGCCGCCGTCGGCCGGATCGCCCCGAGGATGGAGTCCATGGTCGCCTCGCCCGCGGGGACGAGCACCTGGTTGACGCTCCAGGTCCCGGCACCGACACAGATCTCGGCTCCGTCGAAGACCCCCGAACCGTGGTGCAGGGCGGCGTTGTCCACGAGTCCTGCGACGACGGGGGTGCCGGCGGGAAGCCCGGTCTCGGCGGCCGCCCGGGGCGACACCTCCCCCAGTTCCTGGGAGCCGATCGGAGTGAGCAGCAGCCGCCGGACCGACTCCAGCCCGAAGGCCGCTACCGCGGGCTCGTTGAGCGCGAGCGGCGCAGCACCGCCGGCCGCGGCCCAGGCGGTGTTGTCGTACAGCGCGCCGGCGGAGGCGTCCGACAGCTCGGTCTGCACCACCCCGGTCAGCCGGCCGCGCAGGTAGTCCTTGCAGGACAGCACAGCGTGGGAGCGCCGGAGCACCTCTGGCTCCTCAGCCGCCAGCGAAGCAAGGATTGGACCCGGCTGGCCGGCCCACAGCCCGTTCCAGCTGTGGGCCTGGAGTTGCCCGGCCCACCCGTCGGCCACCCAGCGGCGCACCGCCGCGGCCGCCCTGGTGTCCGCCGCCATCACGGCGTTGCGGGTCGGCAGGCCGTCCGCGTCGACCAGGTACAGCCCGTTGCCGTGCCCGGTGAAACCGACAGCGAGGACCCGTCCGCCGCTCCCGTCCAGCTCCGCCAGCACCTCACGGATGCACTCCACGGTGGCCGACCACAGCAGTTCGGCGTCGCGTTCGTTCCGGCCGGGCGCAGGCCGGGTCAGCGGCACCGACCGCGCGCGGGTACGTGACCCGCCAGACTCCAGATCGAACAGGGATGCCTTGACCACCGAACCCCCCGCGTCGATGGCCAGCAGGTGGCCTGGTCCTGTCACGTCGTCCTCCCTCGACGGCCGGCGGTGCGCGCAGCATCGGCGTCGACCGTCCCCTTGGCCAGCAGTTCCTCGGCAGTGTTCTCGTCGGTCACAAGCACCTTGATGAAGCCGCCCCGGATCGCGCCGAGCACCGCTTCGGCCTTGTGCCGCCCGCCGGCCACGCCCACCACGTTCGGCATCTCACGCAGCCGCTCGAGCCCGAGCCCGATCCGGCGGCCCGAGGTCGCTGCGCTGACGATGCGCCCCCGCGCGTCGAACCACTCCCCCAGCATGTCGCCGACGGCGCCCATCGCGGCAAAGCCGGCCACCTCCTCGGCGGTCAGCACCCGGGAGCGGACGGCGGACGCGTGTGGCCCCGCCGATCCGATCCCCGTCAGCAGGACGGTGGCGGTCTCGGCCAGGTCGAGGACGTCGCGGACGGCGGCCTCCGAGCGCAGCAACTCCGCCGCCTCGGGCGAGGACACCAGCAGCGGAGCCGGCAGCACCCGCAGGTGGGCGGCGACCTTGGGGTCGCCGGCCAGCGACTGGGCGAGGGCCTGGATCGAGCCGGCGGCCGAGGCCAGCGTGACGCCCTCGAGCGACTCCTCGGCGAGCATCGCGAGGGCGCGGGCAACGGTGTCGCCCCAGCCGACGCCCACCACAGCACCCGGGTGCAGGTAGCGCCGCACGTACGCCGCCAGGGCCGCTGCCACCCGCTCGTTGACCCGTTCCGACGGCAACGGGTTGTCGTCGTCGGTCGGCACCACTATCGCGTCGGTCAGCCCGAACGTGTCGCGCAGTCTGGTCGACAGCCCGAGGGCGGCCAGGCAGCTGGCGTCGATCTCGATCCGCACCACACCCTGGGCGCGGGCTGCCTCGAGCAGCCGACCGACGGTCTGCCGCGACACGAACAATCGCTTGGCCACCTGCTCCTGGGTCAGTCCGTCGCCGTAGTAGAGCCAGGCCGCGCGCACCACGAGGTCGAGATCACTGGGAGAGGAGGAGAGAACCATGCCTGGACCCTAGCCAGCCGCGGGATCGGAGACGCCCGAACCGCCCGTTTCGCGGGCGCGGCGCCCGGTCTCGGGCCTCACGTGTACCAGAGGTCGAGATAGGAGGCGACGATCCGCTGCATCCCGCCCAGCACCACGTGGTTGCGCCACGAGCTGGTGAAGTACTCGATGTCAGCAGGGCCGGACAGCGGCACGTGCGGCCCGAGCAGCCCCTCGTCGGACAGTTCGACGGCGGCGCTGCCGGCGACCGCGTCGGCGTTCTTGAGCATCGCGCGCAGCAGCAGGGGGCTGGTGTCGCGTTCGAGCGTCGTCCAGATGTTCACCTTGCAGACGCCGTCGTCGAACAGGCTCGCCAGTTGCGGCACCGGCACGCTGGACGCACCGTGCAGCACGAGGCGGGGGCCGATCCGCCCGGAGATCGCGCGGGCAGCCTCGGGCACGTAGCGAAGGTCGGACGCCGAGGCCCGGTGCTCGGTCCCGAGGTTGGCCACCACCATGTCGGCGCCGGTCCGTTCGACGAACTCGACGGCGCGTTCCGGGGAGGTCAGCTCACCGCGAACCTCTCCCGTGGCGTCCACGATCTCGTCGGCGGCACCCTCGACCAGCACCTCCGCTCCGTGCCGGGCGACGAACCCGGCGGTGGCCTCGAGGTTCACCTGCCAGGGGGCGTGCGAAGCGTCGAACATCACCGACGAGAACCGGGACAGGTCCCCGTCCAGCCACGCCGCGTCGTCGTCGTACTGGCCATGGTCGAAGTGGGTGAGCACATCCACGTCGGGGTAGTCCCCGTCCGGCCGGGCGAGCACCTCGCAGTCACCGAGGAACAGGCGCAGGCCGGTCTCGGGATTGCGGCTGCCGGCGTAATGGACTGCCTGCGCCCGGTGGGAGTACCGCCCCGTCATGGCGATCGTCACCGGCACCCTGACCCCCAGTTGCTCGGCCTTGGCCTGGCAGGCCGCGAGCACCGCCTCGATGGTGGTCTGGTTCTCGGCGCAGAAGGTGGGGACCACCCAGCGCCGCTCGGCGGCGGCGCGGTAGAGCGCCACCACCTGGTCCTTGCCCAGCACGATCGACATTCGAGGTGTTCCTGTCCTGGTCGGCCCGCGTTACAGCACGCGGGAGGGTTCGAAGGTGTGGTCCAGCAGCGCGAGCTGGGCGGCAACGTCCAACCCGTCGGCGAGCGCGGCCAGCTGGTCGGCGAGCAGCGCGCGGCGCGAATCGTCCAGCAGGTCCGCCAGTGCCTCGTCGAGGTGGGCCCAGAGCCGGTGGTGGTCCCAGCCGTCCTGCCGCGTGAGCAGGGTGCCGGCGGCGGCGATCGCCAGCGAGAGGTGGCGGGTGGCAAGGCCCTGGCTCGCGGCCAACCGGTACGCCCCAAGCAACCGGTCGCCTGCCGCGAGCTTGCGCTCCAGGTCACGGGCCACCCGTTCAGTGGTGTCGGCGAGTGCCCGGTTGCCGAACCGGTGCAGCAGGTCGTCGATGTGGTCGACCAGCGGTCCGGGGGCGACGCCGTAGTGCGCTGCGAGGGCGAGCGCCGCCTCCAGCATCGCCGCCCGCACCAGGTAGCGCAGGTCCGGCCGCCCGACCGCCTGCCAGACCAGGTCCAGCCCCAGCAGCCGGCCCAGGCAGGCGGTGAGGCAGTGGCCCATGTTGTGCACATAGAGCTTGCGGTCGCCGTAGTAGGAGAACGGCACCGTCGGGTCGGCCACCAGGCCGGGGATCGCGAGCGGCTCGCCCCGCACCGCCGCGGAGTCGTAGGGCAGCATCTGGTACGGCTCCACCCGCACCAGGGTGGGCTCGGCCTCGCGCACCGCCGGGTCCGGCAGCGGGATCATCCGTCCGATCGAGGTCTCCAGCAGCCCCACCTGGCCGGCCAGTACCTCCGCCGGGACGTCCGGCAGCCGTTCCCTCAGCAGGTCGCGCATCAGCGCCGCGCATCCGTGGACGTTCTCGGCGAGCAGGATGTTCAGGGGTGGCCCGCCGGCGGCGATCCGTTGCCGCACGGCTTCGGCGAGGGTGTCGGCCACCGCGGGCAGCACGCGACCCCCCACGCTGGTGGCGGCGAGGTCGGCGGCGACGAGTGCGGAGACGGCGCGAGTCGTGTCCCGGGCGTCGATGGCGGTCACCGGGCCCACGGTCCGGCGTCGGCTGATGGTGTCGCCGAGGATCACGTGCGGGTACTCACCCTGGCTCGCCAGCGCTGCCACCAGCACCGGATCGACATCGAGGAAGGTCACCGACCACCCGGCATCGCAGAGCAATTGCCCCAGGAAGCCGCGGCCGACAGCGCCCGCGCCGAAGATCACCGCCTGCTGCACGTCACCTCCCGAGCCGTCGTCGATCACCTCAGTTCTAGGGGTCATAACCCTCCGCCACAACTCGGTTCTGGACCTTCGGGCAAATGCCCATCCGGCGCGTGACTTCGCCAAACTCCCGGTCTCCGCGGCTCGCCGTGGCCATTTCGCAACGAAGTCTGAGCAGATGCTCACGTCCTGCACATCTGCTTGCAGGTGTTCGCCGGGCTTCGTAGCCTCCGAGCGTGAGGGTGTCGGCCCCTGCACGAGGACGTGCGACGGAAGGTTGCCAATGACGGGAGAGGTGATCCCCAGCGCCGCGGTGCCCCGGCTGTCGGTGCAGGGGGTGTCGAAGAGCTTCGAGGCGATCCAGGCGCTGCGCGATGTCTCCTTCGACCTGGCCCCCGGGGAGGTCCACGCGCTGGTCGGCGAGAACGGCGCCGGCAAGTCGACCCTCGTCGGCATCATCACGGGGCTGCGCCAGCCCGACGCCGGTCGCGTGCTGCTCAACGGCACCGAGGTCAGGTTCCACAACCCGCTTGAGGCACGCGCCCGCGGCGTCGCTGCTGTGTTCCAGGACCCCAACCTGTTCCCCCACCTCTCGATCGCCGAGAACATCGTCACCGGCGCCTACCCGCGCAAAGGCATGCTGCTCGACCGCGCCGCGATGCGGAAGCTCGCCCGCACCAAGCTCGAACAGCTCGGGTTCGACCTCGACCCGGACCGGTTGGTCGCCGAGCTGACGGTCGCCGAGGCGCAGTTCGTCGAGATCGCCCGGGCCGTCGAGCCCGGGCTGCAGCTGCTGATCCTCGACGAGCCGACCAGCGCGCTCACTCCGTCCGAGGCCGGACGGCTCTACACCATGGTGGAGTCGCTGAAGGCGGCCGGCACCACGGTGATCTGGATCTCGCACCGGATGGACGAGATCCGCCGGCTGGCCGACACCATCACCGTGCTGCGCGACGGTCAGCACGTCGTCACCGCGCCGGCCGCCGAACTCGACGACGACGCCATGATCAAGGCGATGGTCGGCCGCACCGTCGCCCTGCAGCGGGTGCCGCGCACCGAGCCGCTGGGGCCGGTCCGACTTCGGGTGCGCGACCTCAGCCTTGCCGGCACCTTCGCCGACATCTCCTTCGACGTCGCCGAGGGCGAGATCGTCGCGATCGCGGGCCTGGTCGGCTCGGGCCGCTCCGAAATCCAGCAGGCGATCTTCGGCCTGAGCCCGCAGGTGACCGGCACGATCGAGGTGGACGGCAAGGCGGTCAGGCCCGACAGCCCGGCGACGATGGCACGACGCGGGGTGGTCTACCTGCCGGAGGACCGCGACGCCGAGGGCGTCATCTCGTCGATGAGCATCCAGGCCAATATCGCCCTGCCCAGCCTGCGGTCGCTGGCCACCGCCGGCTTCGTCGACCCCCGCAAGGAGCGTGGCCTCGCCGCCGACCAGCGCGAGGCGCTCAGCATCAAGGGTGAGGTCGAGTCGCTGGTCAGCTCGCTCTCGGGCGGCAACCGCCAGAAGGTCGCGCTGGCACGCTGGCTCGCCACCAACCCCAGGGTGCTGCTGCTGGACGAGCCCACCCACGGCATCGACGTGGGCACCAAGGTCCAGGTCCACGACATCATGCGCCGGCTGGCCCGCCAGGAACGCATGGCCATCCTCATGGTCTCCTCAGACCTGCCCGAGGTGCTTGCCGTCAGCGACCGCGTGCTGGTGATCCGCCGCGGCCGGCTGGCCGCCTCGATCGACATCGACGACGCCACCCAGGAGAACATCATGGCTGCCGCCACCACCGCCCGAGAGGAGGGGGTGCGATGACCGCCCCGTCCCTCCTGGAGAGGTTCAAGCTGACCGGCAGCGGCGGCGCCGCCCTCCGGGTCCGCGTCCTCGGTGTTCTGGCGTTCCAGCTGATGCTGATCATCATCTTCACAGTGCTCGCGCCCCGGTTCTTCTCCTGGGACAACGCCCAGAGCATCCTGTTCACCGCTGCGATCCTCGCGATGGCCGCCGCAGGCCAGAGCCTTGTCGTGCTGACCGGCAACCTTGACCTGTCGGTCGGCTCGATCATGGGCCTGTGCGCCTACGTCGTCTTCGACGTGGCCAGCCAGCACACCTGGCTGATGGGGCTGACGGTACCGTTCGCGATCCTGCTCGGCGCGCTGCTGGGCGCCATCAACGGCCTGCTGGTGGCCTACCTGAAGATTCCGGCGATCGTGGCCACGCTCGGCACGCTGTCGGTCTACCGGGGCATGGTCTCGTTCTACGCGAACGCCATGGAGGTGACCAGCGGGGAACTGCCGCAGTGGATGCGCGACCTCGCCACCGCCCGGTGGCTGGGGCTGTCCTCCTACGTCTGGATCGCCGCCGCCCTGATCGCCATCGTCGGCCTGGTGCTGAGCCGGCTGCCGTGGGGGCGCAAGCTGTACGCCTACGGCTCCAACCCGCGCGCCGCCTACTACTACGGCCTGGACGAGAACCGCATCCTGATCGGTGCCTACGTCGCAGCCGGCGCCATCGCGGGCTTCGTCGGACTGCTGCTCGGCGCGCAGGTCGGCAATATCAACTCCCTGCTGGCCTTCGGCATCGAGATGCAGGTGCTGGCGGCGGTGGTGATCGGCGGGGTGAGCATCTGGGGCGGCTCCGGCAGCGTCTACGGTGCGGCGCTGGGCGCCATCGTGCTGGCCACCATCAACAACGGTCTCGTGCTGATCGGGGTCCAGGAGTTCTACCGGCTGCTCTTCCAGGGCCTGGCGATCGTGGCGGCGGTAGCCGTCGACGCCCTGGTTCAGAAGCGCGTGCTGAGCGCCACCACCCGGCGCTCCATCCTGGAGGTCGCGGCATGAAGCGCGTGATCCGCACCTTCTCCGCCGAGCTCCTGCTCGTCGTCCTGATCGTGCTGGCCGGGATCTGGTCGGCCCAGCTGTCGCCGTACTTCCTCGACATCAACAACTTGATGAACTCGGCCGCCTTCTTCGTGGTGTTCGGGTTGATGGCCTTCGGCCTCTTCCCTGTCGTGGTGCAGGGCGAGATCGACATCTCGCTGGCTTCGACGCTCGCGGTGGCGAGCGTGATCTTCGCCAAGCTGTCGGTGGCAGGGGTCCCCGTCCTGCTCGCGCTGCCGATCGTGCTGGCCATCACCGCCGCGCTCGGCGCCATCAACGGACTGCTGGTCGCCTACGCCGGACTGCCGTCGCTGGCGGTCACCCTCGGCACCCTCGGCGCCTACCGCGGTGTCGCCTACCTGCTGGCCGGGGACGCCGGAGTGACCGGGCTGAGCGAGGACTACACCCTGCTCGGCCAGTCCTGGGTCGGCGTGGTGCCGTCCACCGTGGTGCTGCTCCTGATCTTCGCGGTCGTGGTGGGGATCCTGATGGAGACCACGAAGTTCGGACGGTTCAGCTATGCGATCGGCGCCAGCGCTGCGGCCTCGCGGACGGCGGCTGCTCCGGTCCGGCAGACCCGGGTGCTGGCGTACGCCCTGGCGGGGGTGGGCGCCGGGCTGGCCGGCTTCGTCTGGGTGAACCAGTACCAGTCGGCCCGCGGGGACAACGCGGACGGGGCGATCCTGTTCGTGCTGACCGCCGTCGTGCTCGGCGGGGTCTCCATCAAGGGTGGCAGCGGCCGCGCCCTCGGGGTCCTGCTCTCCACCATCCTGCTGGCCACCATCCAGACCGGGATGAAGCTGGCCAACGTGCCGGGCACCAGCCAGACCCTGATCGTCGGCCTGCTGCTGATCGCGGCGATCGGCGGTCCCACCCTCGTCCAGCTCATCCGCAACGCGGTCAGTCGGGCCCGACCCGCCGCCGCCAGCAGGGGGTGAGGCCGGACTCCGTGCGCAAGACCCCACCAGTCCTCAATCCCGAGACCGCTCCAACCAGTTCAACGACGAAAGGTATCCCCTGATGACCATGCCGAAGCGGCTCCGCAGGCTCGGAGCAGTGATCGCATCCACGTTGGTGATCGCGTCCCTCGCGGCGTGCACCACCACTCCCCCCGGCAGCACCGCTGCCCCGTCCACCGACCCGAGCGAGGCGCCAAGCTCGGCTCCGCTGAAGGTCTTCATGGCGCCGAAGTTCACCGGTCTTGCCTACTTCGAGGTCGCCCGCAAGGGCGGCGAGGACGCCGGCAAGGAACTGGGTCTCGACTTCCAGTACATCGGCTCCGACAAGGCAGAGGCCACTGAGCAGATCTCGACCCTCACCAACGCCGTCGCGCAGAAGCCCGACGCTCTTGTCGTCAGCGCCATCGATGGCGACGCCGTCGCTCCCGCGCTGAAGCAGGCCCGCCAGGCCGGCATCAAGGTCGTGACCTACGATGCCGACGCCGCGGTGGACGCCCGCGACCTGTTCGTCAACCAGCTCTCCTACGAGTTGGCGGCCAAGACGATGCTCGATGCGGCGCTGCTGAACTCGCCCGAGGGTGGCAAGGTGGCCTTCATCTCCGCCTCGCCGACCGCGCCGAACCACACCGCGCACGTGAAGTTCATGAAGGAGATGATCGACAACGATCCTGCCTACTCCATGTTCTCCTACGTCGACACCGTGCAGTTCGCGGCTGACGACGCCCAGAAGAGCCAGGAGCTCGCGCTCAACCTGATCCAGTCGAACCCTGACCTGAAGATCATCATCTCCTCGTCCGCTGTCTCCGCCCCGGCGGCCCAGCAGGCCATCATCAACGCCGGCAAGAGCGGCCAGGTGTTCGCCACCGGCGTCGCGCTGCCGTCCTCGGTCCGCGACTTCATCAAGGACGGGCACTCCAAGGCCTTCATGATGTGGGATCCGGCTGAACTGGGCTACGTGGCGACCGTCGCTGCCGCCCAGCTCGCCGAGGGCAAGATCACCGCCGAGGAGGGTCAGGTCATCGACGCCGGCAAGGCCGGGAAGTACACGGTCGGCAAGGACGGCGAGGTGCTGTACGACAAGCCGCTGATGTTCACCCCGGAGAACATCGACGACTACGACTTCTGACAGTCCGGCCGTCCGGGCTCCGGGTGTTCCCACCCGGGGTCCGGACGGCCACCGGAACAGACGCCCACTGACGACCGCGGGGAGGCAGGGATGAGACGCGCCGGGCGCGACGACGCGCTCCCCCAGGACCGGACCAGCGCCCTGGCCAGCATCGCCTGGCTGTACTACATCGACGGACTCACCCAGGCCGACATCGCCGAGCGGATGTCCACCTCGCGGGCCACCGTCGGCCGCCTCCTGCAGGAGGCCCGCGACACCGGCGTCGTCCGGGTGTCGATCGACCCCACAGTGCTGGCCACGATGGGGCTCAGCCGCCAGCTCTGCCAACGCTACGGACTCCAGGACGCGCTGGTGGTCCCCGCCGCCCCGGGGGCCGGCACGGCGCCGGTGAACCGGCGGGTGGCGATCGCTGCCGCCAGCTACGTCGAGCGCTACCTGAAGCCGGGAGCGGTGATCGGGTTCGGCTGGGGCGACACCGTCATGCACCTGCTCTTCAGCATCCACCCGGAGTCCCTGGACGGGGTCACCTTTGCGTCCGTGGCCGGCGGCATCGACCGCTACAGTCACGAGGTGTTCGCAGCCGGCAACGGCATCCAGTCGCACCTGCAGCTGATCCCTGCGCCGCTGGTCGTCAACTCCCCCACCACCGCCGCGGCGCTGCGGCAGGACACCTCGGTGACCCGGGTCCTCGAACTCTCCCGGCAGGCCGTCGCCACGATCACCGGCATCGGTGACACCTTCGCCGCCGAGGGTTCGGTGCGGGCGGGCCTCTACCTGCCGAGCACCATCGAAGGGATCGCGGCCCTCGGCGGCGTGGGCGACATGCTGGGCGAATGGTTCGACGCCACAGGGACAGTGGTCCCCGAGGCGACGTCCGACCGGCGGATCGGCATCGACCTGGCCGAACTGCGCGACCTCCCCCACGTGATCGGGGTCGCCGCCGGTACCCCGAAGGTCGCCGCCATCCGTGCCGCGCTGCTGGGCGGGTACCTCAACGTCCTGATCACCGACGCGGAGACGGCAGACTTGTTGCTCTCCTGACCCGCCGCCGCTGACGATCCGCCCGCGGCTGCCCGTCCCTACCGAAAGGAACCCTCGACCGTGCCCACCGCCGGCCAGCAGTACCCCACTCCCCCGTTGCAGGACATCCGCCTCGTCGTCGCCGACATGGACGGCACCCTGCTGGACGAGAACGGTGTGGTGCCCGACCAGTTCTGGCCCCTGCTCGACCGGCTGGACGAGCACGGCATCATCTTCGCCCCGGCCAGCGGCCGGCCCTACCCGGCCCTGGCCGACTTCTTCGGCGACGCGGCGCAGCGGCTCGCGCTGATCGCCGAGAACGGCGCCTACGTGGTGCGCAAGGGCGTCGAGGTGAGCTCGTCCACGCTGGAGCGCAGCTTCGTGGAGCACGCGGTGCGGGTGATCCGCGACCTGCCGGACACCCGCGACATGGGACTCCTGCTGTCCGGGCGGACCTGCGCCTACGCGGAGCGGCCCGACTCCGCCTTCCTCGACGCTGCCAGCTGGTACTACCCGAACCTCAAGGTGGTCGATGACCTGCTGGCGGTGCCCGAGGCCCCACTGAAGCTCGCCGTCCACGACTTCGTCGGCGCGGCCGCCGGCGGCCGCGACCTGCTGACCGGGGAGTTCACACCCCACCAGGTCCTGGCATCGGGAGAGCACTGGTACGACATCATGGGTCCCGAGGTCGACAAGGGCGTCGCGCTGGGCGCGCTGCGCCGATCGCTGGGGATCGCTCGCGAGCAGACGGTGGTCTTCGGCGACTACCTCAACGACCTGGGGATGATGGGCCAGGCCAGCCACACCTTCGCCATGGCCAACGCCCACCCCGACGTGGTGGCGGCCTGCCGCTACCTCGCTCCGTCCAACCGAGAGCACGGAGTGGTGAGCACGCTCACCCAGCTGTTGGATTCGCTGCCGAACGCTGCCCTCGCCTAGGACCCACCGTCGGGCGCACGCAGCAGCCCGAGGTTGAGGGCGCGGGTCAGCGCCGCCTCCCTGGTGCTGACCCCGAGCTTGGCGTACAGGCTGCGCAGTTGCGCCTTCACGGTGTTGACCGAGACGTGCAGCCGGGCCGCGATCTCGGAACGCTGCCCTGTGGCGGCCAGCGCCACCAGCACCTCGCGTTCCCGTGGGGTCAGCGGGGGAACCTGGCCGCCCTGCCACAGCTGCTCCCCCACCAGCGCGGGGACCGTGGCGAACGCCCCGGCGAGCGCGGCACGGCCTGCGGCGTCGCCTGGCTCGCGAAGCGCGCCGAGGATGCGTTCGCGGTCCCGCTCGGCCAGCAGGACGAGCGGCCAGCGCAGCCCGTGGCCGGACACGATGCCCGCCAGCCGGCGGCCCTTCGTCGGCAGCGACAGCCCCGTCGCGGTCCGCTCCGCGAGGACGACCCCGGCCACCACGGCGAACACCTCCTGGACCGGGGTGGCGGCGGCGGCTTCGGCACTGGCGAGGTGGGTGAGGGCTCGCTCCTGCTCGCCGCGGGCAGCGGCCGCGACAGCCCGCAGTGCCCGTCGCGAGGCGCCTGCGCCGGCCATCGGCGGATCGACCGCCCTGCCCTGGGCCAGCTCGAGGATGCCCTGGATCACGGACAGCCGCACCAGCACGGCGGGCAGGGTGGCCGCGTCCTCGCGCCGTGCCCGGAGCTGGGCGAGCTCGAGCGCCGCGGCTGCCGCCTCGCCCTGCATGGCTCTCGCGAGCGCCCGCGCCGAGCCGAGAACGTCCCAGAACTCGATGGTCGACTCATGGGGCGCCACGATCGAGAGCTCCGCCAGTGCAGCCTCCGGCTCGCCGGCGTCCAGGTGCACCCAGGCCTGGGCGAGCGCCCGCAGCGCCCCGGAGTAGCCCCGGTACCACGGCTCGGGCCACGCGTCACGGCGCAGCCGCGCCAGCGCCTCGCGAGCACCGGTGAGCCGTCCCTGCAGCACGGCCACCGCCGCCAGGCCGCTTCCCGCGACGTTCCCGAAGTGCCCCCAGCGGTGCTGGGCCGCGAGGTGGGCGAGGTCCTCGAAGCCCGCTGCCGCACCCGCCAGTTCGTCGGCCGACAGCAGGCTGGCCGCCGCCTGCCCGACAGCGACGGCCAGCGTCTGGCCGTGCACGGGGTCGATCGGTTCCGACCTGGCGTCGGCCAGGCTGCGCAGGGCCCACCGCGCCGTCTCGACCATCCGGCGCCGGCTGCCGAGCAGCCGGTAGGCAGTCGTCTGCAGCCCGTGGGTGATCACCCGGTCGATGGCCGACGCCCGCGCCGTCCGCCGCCGCGACGCCTCAGCCGCGGCGGCGAAGTACTCCGGAGCGCGACCTCGCCGCGCCGGGTCGGCGTTGAGGTAGAGGGCGTAGGTCAGGGTGAGGAACGGGTGGGTGTCCGGCGGCCCGGCCCCGAGCCTGGTCTCCAGCAACTCCGCGAGGTGCCGGTGGTCCTCGTGCGACAGCGGGTAGGCCCGCATCATCACCCGGTCGGCGAAGTCGAGGTCACCGGCCCGGACCGCGTACTCCGCGGCGGCCGGAAGATCGCCGCGATCGACGGCGAGCCAGCGGGCGATCCGGGCGAGCAGCCGCGGCACCTCCTGGGGGCGGGCTTCCTGCAGGTGCGCGGCGGCCGCCTCCCTGATGTGCTCGCTGAGCCGGAACACCGCCACCCCGTCGGCGTCGGTCGACCAGTGCCCCACCTCGTCGCGGGCGAGTCGGCGCAGCAACCCTGCCGCATCGGCGCCGGCCAGGACGTTCGCCAGCCCGTGATCCACGTACGGGGCGAGAGCGATCCGGCCGGTGAAGTCCAGCAGCCGGTGGTCGTGCAGCCGGATGGCGAGGCCGATGCCTGCCCCGTCCGGCGGGGAGGAGGTACGCCGCGCGACGGCGGCGGCGTTCTCCAGCCGGGTGCCGGTGCGCTCGTGCAGGTCGAGCGCGTAGCGCAGCTCCTCCGCAGAGCCGGCGGCGCCCGCCAGCGAACGCGACGTGGCGGCCGCGTCCGCCAGCCCACTGGCCTCGACCAGGGCCTCAGCCTCCACCCCTGTGAGGGTGAGCTCCTCGTCGGAGACCACCTCGACCGCCAGGTCGGACCGCCCACTCTCGAGCAGCGTCGCGGTCGGCCCCGCCACCACGCACCGCAGCGGGGGGTGCAGCCGCGCCAGGCCGAGCAGGTCGTGGCAGACCTCGTCCCAGAACGGCTCGGGGCCGCCGAAGTCGTCCAGCACGAGCACCACGGTCCCGGCGCCGTCCAGCGCCCTCGCGATCGCAGCGGCGGCCTGCCCACCGTCGTCGGCGATCGCGGCCGACTCACGGTAGAGCGCCGCATCCTGGGCGACGCCGCCGCGGTGCAGGGCGCCCAGCACCCGCACCCAGAACCCGGCGCGGGTTCGCACGGTCTGGTCCAGCGTCAACCACACCGGACGGTGGTCGGAGGGCAGCCGGGCCACCCACTGCGCCAGCACCGTGGTCTTCCCGAGTCCTCCGCTGCCGCGCACCACGGTGATCGGAGCCCACCGGTCCAGGAGCGCCAACAGCCGCGGCCGGGCGATCGCACCCGACGGCAACCGCGGAACGCCCGCGACCTCGCGCATGACCGCACCTTAGCGAGAGGGCGAAGCGGGGGGTGAAAAGCAGCCCTGCAGGTCGGCGGAGGGTCGCCGAGAGCCGACCCTTGAGTCGTACCCATCACCCACCGAAGTCGCTTCGACAAGGAGGAACCATGTACCAGGCACTCGGCACAACGGTCGCCGCGGCACCCGTCGCTGCGGCCGCCCTCTTCGCCGTCGACGTCACCGACTCCCGCTCGCTGATGATCGGGTTCACCGTGGTCGCGGTCTGGACCCTGATCGTGGCCGTTCTTGCCGCCTGGTCCGCCGGGCGGATCACCCATTGGCGCCTGCAGCGGGCCGTCGTGGCCCGGAAGGAGGAGACCTCATGACCCGCCTCACGATCACCGCCGTCCTGCCGGCGCACAACGAGCAGGATGTCCTGCCCGCCGCGATCGCGGCACTGCGCGCCCAGACCGTCGCGCCCGACCGGATTCTCGTCGTCTCCGACAACAGCACCGACGCCACGGTCGAGGTGGCCCGCGACCTCGGCGTCGATGTGCTGGTGACCGCCGGCAACCGTCACCGCAAGGCCGGCGCGCTGAACCAGGCCCTTCCCACGGTCACCACCGACGTCGCCCTGGTGATGGACGCCGACACGACCATCGTGGCGACCTTCATCGAGGAGGCGCTCGGCATCCTCGCCG
>JAEYUH010000012.1 GCA_023432725.1 Actinomycetes bacterium
CGGCCTCACTGATCGCGAAACACGGCGCCCTGGAAGGCATCCTGGAGGCGGCGGACAAGGGCCTGCTGGCGCCCGCTGTCAGCCGCCGCCTGGCGGAGGCTGTGGAGTACCTGGGCCCGGCGCGCACCGTGGTGGCCGTGGCCACCGACGTGCCGCTGCCCGACCTCGATCTCACGCTGCCGAGCGCTCCGCCCGACCCGGAGGGGTTCACCGCCCTCGCCGAGTCGCTCGGGCTCGGCGGTTCGGCCGACCGGCTGCTTCAGGCCCTGGCCGGGCGCAGCACGTAGACCGCCGAGGACGCCAGCAGGTTCCCCGACCGGGCCGGCAGTCGCAGCGGGTCGCCGGACACGTTCAGCGGGATGGTCCGCTCCACGACGAGGCCGACCTTGTCGAACAGCAGCTGCAGGTCGTGGAGCGTCGTGTAGCGCACGTTCGGCGAGTTGTACCACGAGTACGGCAGGTCCTTGCCCATCGGCAGCCGGCCGCTCAGCAGCTGCAGCCGGTGCCGGTACCAGCCGAAGTTCGGCACCGACACGATCAGCCGGTCGGCGATCCGTGCCATGTGCCGCAGCACCCGGTCCGGGTAGCGGACGGTCTGGATGGTGCGGGAGAGCACCACGACGTCGTAGGAGGAGTCGGCGAAGCCGTCGAGCTCCCGGTCGATGTCCAACTCGATCACCGGCACGCCGAGCCGGATCGCGGCGAGCACCATGTCGGCGTCGATCTCGACCCCCGTGCCGCGGCAGTGGCGGTCGCGCATCAGGTGGAACAGCAGGTTGCCCGAGCCGCAGCCGAGATCCAGGACCCGGCTCGATTCCGGGATGAGGTCGGCGACCAGCGCGAGATCCTTGCGCAGCGTCATCGCAGCCCCTCCTCGAGCGCCCGGTCGAGGAAGGCCCGCACCGTGGCGTGGTAAGGCTCGACGGCCAGCAGGAACGAGTCGTGACCCCAGGTCGACGGGATCTCGCGGAAGGTCACCGGCTGGCCGGCGTGCTCCAGCTTGCGGACTATCCGTCGGGAGTGGTCGGTGCCGAAGCGCCAGTCGGATTCGAACGACAACACGAGCCAGTTCACCGGGTCCTGGCGGACTCCCGCCAGGGTGTCCTCACCGGAGAACGGGTCGAAGTAGTCCATCACCCGCGTCAGGTAGAGGTAGCTCAGGGCGTCGAACCGCTCCAGGAAGGCCTGCCCCTGATGGTCCAGGTAGCTCTCGACGGCGAAGTCGACCCCGAACCCCGGCCCGCTCAGCGAGCCGGGCGGCCTGCGTTCGTTCGGCTCGCGTCCGAACTTCGAGTCCAGCGCCGCCTCCGACAGGTAGGTGATGTGCGCCATCATCCGGGCGATCGCGAGGCCGGTCGCAGGGCTGACGCCCTCCTCGGCGTAACGACCGTCCCTGAAGAACCTGTCGGTCATGATCGCCCGCCTCGCCACCGCCGAGAAGGCGATGTTCTGGGCGTTGAGCCGACTCGAGGCGGCGATCACCAGGGCATTGGTGAGCTCCGCGGGGTGGTCGAGAGCCCACTGCAACACCTGCATCCCACCGAGCGAGCCACCGATCGCGGCCAGCAACCGCTCCACCCCGAGATGGCGCATCAGGGCGCGGTGCACCTCGACCAGGTCCCGCATCGCCAGCAGCGGGAAGTCGAGCCCGTAGGCCCGTCCGGTCGCCGGGTCCACCGAGGACGGTCCCGTTGTGCCCTGACAGCCGCCGAGCAGGTTGGCGCAGACGACGAAGAACCTGTCGGTGTCCAGCGGCTTGCCCGGCCCGATCAGGTTGTCCCACCAGCCCGGACGCCGCGCCCCCTCGTGGTACCCGGCGGCGTGGGCGTCCCCGGTCAGCGCGTGGCAGACCATCACCGCGTTGTCCCCCGCGGGGCTCAGCCGTCCGTAGGTCTCGTAGCTGACCTCGACAGGTCCCAGCGTGGCGCCCGACTCCATGCGCAGCGGCTCGTCGGCGGTGAACAACCGGACGTGCCGCGTCTCCACGACGCCGACCGAGCCGGCGTCCGGTGCTACGACGGACATGCGCTGGTGCCTCCTCCCGCTGGTGGCCGCCAAGACTACCGAGGTCGGCGTGGAACAATGGGCCGCGTCGATCAGGAGGACAGATGGCGGAGTTGAAGGACCGGCTGCGGGCCGACAGGGTGGCGGCGATGAAGGCCCGCGACGAGCTGGCCAAGAACACCCTCGGCATGGCGCTGGCCGCCATCCAGGTCGAGGAGGTCGCCGGCGAGGTTGCCCGCGAACTCAGCGATGACGAGGTCCTGAAGGTGGTCACCCGCGAGGTCGCCAAGCGCAAGGACTCGGCTGAGGCCTACGCCGCCGGCAACCGTCCCGAACTGGCCGAGAAGGAACTCGCCGAGGCCGCCGTGCTCCAGGCCTACCTCCCCGCGGCGCTGACCGAGCCCGAGCTCGACGCGCTGGTGGCCGAGGAGGTGGCCGCCGCGGCGGCAGCCCTCGGCGCCGCGCCGACCATGAAGCAGATGGGCCTGGTCATCAAGGCCGTCAACGGCCGCGCCGCGGGACGGGCGGACGGCGCCACCGTCGCCGCGAAGGTCAGGGCCGCACTGGGCTGACCGGCTGCCACTAGGCTTCACCGGTGCCCGAACTCGGTCTGGAGGCCCTCCTGCTGCTGGTGGCCTCAGCCTTTCTGGCCGGAGCCGTCGACGCGGTGGTGGGCGGAGGCGGGCTGATCCAGCTGCCCGCCCTGATGCTCGCCTTCCCGACCGCTGCCCCCGTCCAGTTGCTCGCCACCAACAAGCTCGGCTCGATCGCCGGCACGTCGATGGCGAGCATCACCTACTACCGCCGGGTCAGACCCGACCTGCGCACCGCGCTCCCGCTCGCGGTCGCCGCGTTCGCAGGCTCTGCGGCGGGCGCGCTGGTCGCCTTCCACATCCCACGCTCGGCGTTCAACCCGATCGTGCTGGTCGCCCTGATCGTGGTCGGCAGCTACATCATCCTCAAGCCCGACCTGGGCCAGGTCGAGGACCTGCGGCACAGCGGACGCCGGCACTACGTCGCCGCCACCCTGCTCGGTGCCGCTGTCGGCTTCTACGACGGTGCCCTGGGGCCCGGGACCGGGTCGTTCCTCGTGTTCGGCCTGGTGAGCTGGCTGGGCTACGCCTTCCTCGAGGCGAGCGCGAAGGCGCGGATCGCCAACTTCGCCACCAACCTGGCGGCGCTGGTGATCTTCGTCCCCCAGGGGGCTGTGATGTGGAAGGCAGGTCTGCTGATCGCCGCGGCCAACCTCGCCGGCGGCTATGTGGGCGCCCGGGTCGCGGTTCGGCGCGGCGCCCGCTTCATCCGCGTGGTCTTCATCCTCGTGGTCGCAGCCTTCGCCCTCAAGATCGGCTGGGACATCATCGCGGAGTGGGGCGCGCTACGGTGAGCCATGGGCGCCGTGGGCTGGCTTGTCGCCGGGCTCGCCGCACTGATCCTCGGTGCGGAGGTCGTCGTGCGCTACGGCTCCCTGCTGGCCCGGCGGCTGCGGGTGCCCCCGATGATCATCGGATTGACCGTCGTCTCGATCGGTACCAGCGCCCCTGAACTCGCCGTCGGCATCGACGCCATGCGGGTGAACGCCGGCTCACTGGCGGTGGGGAACATCGCCGGCACCAACATCGTCAACCTGCTCCTCATCCTCGGACTCTCGGCGGCCATCCGGACCATCGAGTTCGACCGCCGGACCCTGCGGCTCGACCTGCCGGCGATGGCGGCGGTCGCCGTCCTGCTCTACCTGCTCAGCCTCGACGGACAGCTCCAGCTGTGGGAGGGCGTTCCGTTGGTGCTGGCCGCGATCGGCTACTCGGGGCTGCTGGTCTGGTACACCCGGAGGGGGGCCAGGGTAGTTCCCCACGAGGTCGCTGCGCTCCCCCGGGAACACGTGCCACGCCCTGGTCCGCTGGTCAGCGTCGGGCACGCGTCGCTCCTGGTCCTCGGGATCGCCATCATCGTGGTCGGCGCCGACTGGCTGGTGGATGGCGCCGTCGAGCTCGCCCGGATCTCCGGGGTCTCGGACGCGTTCATCGGCCTGACGGTGGTCGCGATCGGAACCTCAGCCCCCGAGCTGATGACAGCGCTGGTCTCGACGATCCGTGGCAGCCGGGACATCGCGATCGGGAACCTGATCGGCTCCAGCGTCTACAACCTGACCCTTATCCTCGGGGTGCCGGTACTGGTCGCGAACGGCTCCGGCCCGATCGAGGCCAGTCTGCTGCACGTCGACCTGCCGGTGACGGTCGCGGTCTGCCTGCTGTGCGTCCCGTTGTTCCTCACCGGGCGCAAGCTCTCCCGACTCGAGGGGGTGGGCTTCGTAGTCGCCTACCTGGCCTACCTGGGCTACCTGATCGTCGCCCGCACCTGAGAGTGCTGCCGGCTCACGTCCAGAGCACGGCGATCAGGATGTTCACCAGTCCCAGGCCTCCGGCGCTGTGGAAGAACGGCATGACGGAGGTCTCGGGGTCCTTCTTCTGGCGCCGGTGCGCGAGGATCGCGGCCACCATGGCCACGACGGCGATGAGCAGCTTCACCGCGACCTTGGCGTTGTTGACCGGCAGGTCGCTCGCCTCCCGCAGTCCCACCAGGACCAGACCGCTCACCACCTGGGTGATCGCGCCGGCCATCAGGATGACGGTGGTGAAGCCGCTGCGCTGCCGGACCTGGACGAGGAAGACCCCGACGAGGGCGGCGAGGCCGAGGAAGTGGACGCACAACACGATCAGGCGGAGGATCTCCATGATTATCTCCCTTCCTGGAGAAATCTACCGTCGCAGGATCGGGCGCCGGAAGGCCCGGTCCGTGCCATCATCAGCGGGTGACGGGCATCCCAGCGCTGGTGGACCGGATCAACGCCGAGCTGCGAAGCCGGGCCGTGCCCGAGCGCGCCGCCGCAGAGAAGGCCTACCTGAAGAGTGACCTGCACCACTACGGCACCTCGGTGCCCGCCACGCGGGCTGCCGTGAAGGAGGCGACCCGCGGACGTGAACTGAGCCACGCCGACGTGATCGCGGCAGCCGAAGGGCTGTGGGCGGAGCCGGTCCACGAACGGCGGGCAGCGGCGGCGGAGCTGCTCGAGCAGCAGGTCGACCTGCTCGACGCAGACGACATCGGACTGCTGGAGCGCCTGCTGAGGCAGTCGCGGACCTGGGCGCTGGTCGACAACCTCGCCGCCTCGGTGGTGGGCCCGCTGGTCGAACGCGAACCGTCCCTGGCCGCCACCCTCGACCGGTGGGCCGGCGACGAGGACTTCTGGATCCGGCGGTCGGCCCTGCTCGCCCATCTGGTGGCACTGCGGCGCGGGGCCGGTGACTTCGACCGGTTCACCCGGTACGCCGATGCCATGCTCGAGGAGAAGGAGTTCTTCATCCGCAAGGCGATCGGCTGGGTGTTGCGCGACACCGGACGCCTGCGCCCCGAACTGGTCCACCAGTG
Source organism: Actinomycetes bacterium (assembly GCA_023432725.1). Lineage (GTDB taxonomy): Bacteria > Actinomycetota > Actinomycetes > Propionibacteriales > Propionibacteriaceae > Propionicimonas. The sequence continues at coordinate 5,434 of JAEYUH010000012.1, forward strand.
GCTGCTGCCGCGGGCCGCGCGCGCGGCGGGGCTCACCGTCCGCGAGGCTGTGAGGTACCTCGCCCCGCAGCAGCGGGCCGAGATCCTGGCCCGGCGCTGAGCCCACATGACAGGGTCGGCGGTGGTGAGTTCTGGTCGGAGGCAGCGGGCGGCAGGGCTCGCGAACGCGCTGGCGGCGAGCCTGGGGCGGGTAGCGTGGGACGGGTCAGCGCGATGAGCGCGGAGCCAGCGCTACTGGCCAGGCACCGGGAGGGGACGACATGACCGGCAGGGGCAGCACGGAGGAGTTCGAGGTCACGCTCAGCAACGTGGTCCAGAAGATCACCGAGCTGATCAGGGAGGGCAACGTCCGCCGGATCACGCTCAAGCGTGAGGGCAGGACACTTGTCGAGATCCCGCTGAACGCAGGCCTCACCATTGGAGCGATCACGGCGCTGGTCGCTCCCCTCGTCCTCGGGGTGGGCGTGGTGGCCGCGGTCGTCACCAAGGTCACCGTCGTGGTGGAACGTCCGGCCGATCCCGCCTGACGGTACCCGACCCGGTCTACCTGCCTGAGAGGTCCGCGCCGAACCTCAGCCGCGCCGCGAACCGGTCCAGCGAGGCGGCGGTGAGCGCCGAACCCACGGCATCGAGGTGCCCGTGGGGCACCCCCGCCGCGGTGGCGAGCTCGACCGGCGCGCCGGCCGCGGCCAGCTGACGGGCGAACTCCTCCCCCGACGAGCGCAGGTCGTCGAACTCGCTGTTCTCGATGTAGGTGGGCGGGAAGCCGCGCAGGTCCGTGGCGTGGCCGGGGAAGGCGTAGGGATCGGCCTGCGCGGGGTCGTCGGTGCCGAGGTAGTTGCGGTTGAGCATGACTGTCACGTCCTCGGGGAATCGCAGCACCGTCGGCATCGAGCCCGCCACTCTCGCCAGTTCGGCAGACGGCGCCGGAAGGACCCCGTGCAGGACGGGGTAGGCCAGCAGCACCCGGGCCGGCGCGACCCCCTCGTCGCGGCCCCGCAGCGCCACCGACGCGGCCAGGCAGCCACCCGCGGAGGCGCCCCCGACAGCCACCAGCCCCGGGCTGCAGCCGAGCCTCGCAGCGTGGTCCTTCACCCAGCGGTAGGCACGGTAGGCGTCGTCGTGGGGCACCGGGTGGTGGACCCCGTCCAGGCACAGGCGATAGTCGACGGTGACGACGACAGCACCGGTGCGTGTCACCAGCCCGCGGGCCACCAGGTCGGCCTCCGCCATGTCGAGGTCGCCGGCGACGAAGCCGCCACCGTGGTACCAGACCAGAGCGACCCCGGAGGGCCCTGCACTAACGGGTCGATAGATGCGCAGTGGGATAGAGCCGTGCGGTCCGTCGATCCGCCGAGCCTCGACGGAGGCCATGGTGGGCTCCGGATCGCCGAACGGCGCGCCCCACGCCTGCAGGGCGGAGTCCAGGGCCTCGCTGCGACCGTGCCAGGGGTTCTCGTCCAGTCCGTCCAGCAGGGGCAGCCTGGCCGCGTAGGGCGCCGCCCACTCACCGGTCGGCGCGACGCCGTCGTGGGTCATGCCGAGCGGCCCAGGACGGGGGCGGGCGGCGGGCAGGTCGACTCGCGGACCACGAGCGTGGTGGCGAGCTCGACGCGCTGGGCCACCTCTCCCCCATCCTGTCGCACCATCGCGACCAGGGTCCGGATCGCCAGGCCCCCCATCTCCTCAAGCGGCTGGTTCACGGTGGTCAGGGTCGGGGAGCACCAGGAACTCGACTGCAGGTTGTCGAAGCCGACGACGCTCAGTTCGCTGCCGACGGCGATGCCGCGGCTCGCGGCCGCCGTGTACACCCCGTGGGCATGGAGGTCTGACCCGGCGAAGATGGCGGTCGGTCGGTCGCGGAGGTCGAGCAGCGCTCCTCCGTGGCGGTGACCCGACTCCTCGTCCATCATCCCGTACCTGACCAGTCGCTCCTCGAACTCGATCCCGGCCCGCACCAGGGCGGACCGGTAGCCGTCCAGCCGCTCCTGGGAGTAGGGCAGCTCCGCGGGCCCTGTGATCAGACCGATCCTTCGGTGCCCGAGGTCGATCAGGTGCTGGGTGGCGTCCCGGGCGCCGGCGAAGTTCGTGGCGCTGATACTGGGCACCCCCTCCGGCGTCGGCCCCAGCGGGTCGAGCACCACATAGGGTGCCCGGAGCCGTCGCAGTTCGGCGCCGAGATCGGGACGCATCCGGGAGGCCACGACGACCAGGCCGTCCGAACGGCGTTGCTTGAACTTCTCCACCCAGTGGGGGTTTCCGAGCGTCCTGCTGTGCAGGGAGCCGACCACAAGGGCCACGCCGGCGCGGGACGCCTCGGCCTCCGCGCCGAACAGCAGGCGTGCCGACCACAACCCGTGGACGTCGGCGAACACCAGGTCGATCAGGCCGCTGCGGGACCGCCGTCCCTCGCCGCGACGCTGATAGCCGCCCGCTTCCAGCAGCGCAAGGATCTGGTCGCGGCGCTGGTTTCCGACCCCGGCCCTGCCGTTGAGCACCTTGGAGACGGTGCTGACGGAGGTTCCAGCCTGTGCCGCGATCTCGGCGATGGTGATGCGTTCCTGGGCAGCCACCGTTACTCAACTCCCGTCCTGCACAGCGGAGTGCGAAAGTTTCTGGTGCGGGCCGGAAACTCCCCCGGTCCACAGTGCTCCAGCATGCCAGCCCGCGGCCGCGCCGGTCACCAGACTCCACGGGCGCGGACCCGGATAGTTTCGCACGACTTCCCGCGACACGGCTTGGACCCATGGCCCCCGGGTGGTCCCTGGCCTAGCCTCCCAGCAGCGACTGCGTCGCGAAACTATCTTCGACCGGGTGAGGAGGGCACATGGAAGGCGCGTGTGTCACGGGCACGGTGAAGAAGTGAGGTCGAGCAGCGCAGCCTCGGTGCGGGTGGGCTCGGCGCCGGGCGTCCGCATCGACCGCAGGATCTTCGGAGGTTTCCTCGAACACGTCGGCCGGGCCGTGTACGGCGGCATCTTCGAGCCGGACCACCCCAGCGCCGACGCCGACGGGATGCGTACCGACGTGATGGAGGCGGTGCGCGACCTGGGAGTGACCCTGGTGCGCTACCCCGGGGGCAACTTCGTGTCCGCGTACCAGTGGGAGGACGGCGTCGGGCCGCGCGAGACGCGTCCGGTACGGCTCGACCCGGCGTGGCACAGCCTCGAGCCCAACCAGGTCGGTACCGGGGAGTTCGTGGCCTGGGCCCGCCGGCTGGGGATCGAGCCGATGCTGGCGGTCAACCTCGGCACCCGCGAGATCGCTGACGCGCTGCGTCTGCTCGAGTACTGCAACGCCCCGGTCGGCACGCTGGCCGAGTTGCGCGCCAGCCACGGCTTCCCCGAGCCGTTCGCGATCCGGTCGTGGTGCCTCGGCAACGAGATGGACGGACCCTGGCAACTGGGCCGTCGCACCGCCGCTGACTACGGCCGCCTGGCGGATCGGACGGCACACGCGATGCGCTGCGTCGACGACTCGGTGGAACTGGTCGTGTGCGGCCCCTCCGGCCCGACGGTGCCGTGGTTCGAGGAGTGGACCCGTGAGGTGCTGCGGGCCAGCTACCACCAGGTCGACCAGTTGTCCTGCCACTGGTACATCTCCGAGGACGACCTCGATCTGCGGTCCTACCTGGCCAGCGGGATCGGAATGGACCGCTACATCGAGGCAGCCCTGGCGATCGCCGACGAGGTGGGCGCCGAACTGGGCACCGAGAAGCGGATCAACCTGGCCTTCGACGAGTGGAACGTCTGGAACATGCGGCGGCACGAGGCCCGCGACACGATCACAGGGGTCGGCAGCTGGCCGTTCGCGCCACCGCTCCTCGAGGAGGAGTACACCCTCGCTGATGCCGTGGCCGCGGGCTCCCTCCTGATCTCGCTGATCTCGCACGCCGAGCGGGTCAGCATCGCCTGCCTCGCCCAGCTGGTCAACGCGATCGCCCCGATCATGACCGTGCCGGGCGGACCGGTCTGGCGGCAGACGACGTTCCACCCGTTCGCGCTGAGTTCCCCCCTGGCTGGCGGGGCACTGTTGCCTCTTGAGCTGGACGCTCCGGCCGTCGAGACGCCGTCGTACGGAACGGTGCCCAGCCTGCACGCGGTGGCAGGGACTGCCGCGGGCCAGCCCACCCTGCTGGTCGTGAACCGCGACCCCGGCAGCGCCATCGACCTGTCCGTACACTTCGAGACCGCCGACCGGGAGCTGGAGGTGATCACGTTGGCCGGTGACGATCTCCACGCCACCAACAACGCCGACCACCCCGATCGGGTCACGCCGTCAACGCGCGTGGTGGCCGCGGCCGAACCGGTACGGCTGCCTCCGGCGAGCTGGACGCGGATCCGGCCCCGGCACTGACGAGACCGCCGCCACCGAAGGGATCACGCCATGACCATCCTGCACGTCGCCACCTCCGGCTCGGACCGGGCACCCGGCACCGAGCAGGAGCCACTGCGGACCATCAGCCGCGCGGCCGCGCTCGCCATGCCGGGCGACAC
>JAEYUH010000101.1 GCA_023432725.1 Actinomycetes bacterium
GCGTTGTAGAGGGTGAGGGTCGCCGAACGCTTCGTCGCGGCATAGCCCTTGGCCGCGAACCCCTGGCCGGAGAACTCCAACAGCCAGGACAGCAGGGCGTCGTCGGTGGTCAGGCCCCGCTTGAGCACGAGGTTGGGCCAGGTGAGCCGTCCCGGGAGCTTGATCACCGCGTCGTTGTTGCCGCCCTCCTGCACCTCCTCGACCTCCATGGTCACCGCGAGGCCGGTGATCTCGGTGAAGTGCCCCATCAGCACCCCCTCGACGTCGAGCGCGAAGCTGCCGGCGAACGGCGGGTCGACAGTCCGGGCGTTCCCCTCAGCCATCTCTCACCTCCTGCCATGCTCGCCGGTTGAGTTCTGCCACCTGCTCGACCAGCCGGACGCGATCGGCGTGTTCCAGGTCGAGCAGGGGGTCAAGGGGCCAGTGCAGGTGGTAGGCGAGGTACGACATCTCCTCCCAGAGCGCCTGCTGGTCGTAGTGGCTCTCCAGCCCGGCCACGTGCCGGGCTATCCAGGGCTCAGCACCTCGGGAGGAAAAGGGATGCCCTCGCCCAGCGCGTCCAGCACGGCGGGGTCGCCGAAGTTGATCACCCGGTAGAAGTCCTGCAGGTAGTTGAAGTCCGCGGCGAACAGTCCCTCGATGGTCTTGGTGGTGATCTGCCGCAGCGAACCCAGCTCGGTCACCACCCGCGCCAGCACGATGATGCTGGCGTAGGCCTCGTTCTCCTTCACCCTGGCGTCACGCAGCGGGTCGATCTCGTCGCGGGCGCAGGCGAGCCGCATCACGCCGCTGCGGTGCAGCACTCCCTCCTCGTCGACGTACCCCTTGGGGAGCGTGAACGGGTACTCGGTCTGCAGCACCATCAGGACCTCGCCAGCCCTTCGTGGGTGATCGTCACGCTCTCGGTCGCGATGTCGTTGGTGGTGGCGTCGAAGTCAGCGCCCTTCCACTTCGAGGGCCAGCCGGCCTTGAAGTCCCAGCGGGCCACCTCGTTGTCCTGGGAGTCGTAGGCGACGATCGACCCGTTCTTGCGGGCGCCGTCGACGTCGCCGTCGATCACCTGCTTGCGCCAGTCCCACAGGGCCCGCGAGGCGTCGATCCGGCGGTCGAGGGTGATGTCGGCCCACTTCATCGCGCCCGGCACCTTGCGGATCACCATGCGGCCCTTCTCGGTGGCCTCCTTGAACTCGATGGTCTCGGTCTCGGACTCGATGCCGGCCACCTTGCGGAAGAAGCCGAGGTTGATGCCGTCCACCTGCAGGGCGAACTTGAAGGTAGTGATCAGGTCAGGCATGGGTCAGCCTCCTCATTCGGTGGTGGACTGTCCGGACTGCCACTGGCTGATCCGGAAGATGACGAACTCCGCCGGCCGGCTCGGTGCCACGCCGATCTCGACGATCAGCTTCCCCTCGGCCACCGACGACGGCGGGTTGTTGGTCTCGTCGCACAGCACGTAGAACGCCTGCTCGGGAGTCGCCCCCACCAGCGCCCCCTGCATCCACAGTCCGTGCAGGAAGAATCCGACATTGCGCTTGACCCGCTGCCACAGGTCGGTGTCGTTGGGTTCGAAGACCGCCCAGCGGGTGCCCCGGCGGATCGACTCCTCGATGAAGTTGAACAGCCGCCGGACGTTGATGTAGCGCCAGCTGGGGTCGGTCATCGCCAGCGTCCGAGCCCCCCAGACCCGCAACCCGAAGGTGCCGAAGTTGCGCAGGCAGTTCACCCCGATCGGGTTGAGGATGCCCTGCTCGCCGTCGCTGAGCTTGATCTCCAGCCCGACAACGCCGCGCAGCTCCTCGTTGCCCGGTGCCTTGTGGACGCCGCGTGCGGCATCCGTCCTGGCCCAGATACCGGCGATGTGGCCGGACGGCGGCACCGTGAGGAAGCGCGGCCCGTCCTGGCCCTTGGTGAGGTTCGGCACCACGACGTTGGGGTAGTAGCAGGTGGCGAAGGCGGTGTCCTTGCCGAGCTTCTCGCGCCACTCGGCCGCACCGGTGGCGTTCAGCCCCGGCGGGGGATCGAGGATCGCCATCCGCTTGCCGCTGGCGGCGGCCCAGTCGGCGAGGCCGGCCTGGAAGGCGATGTAGGACTCCTCGTCCAGGCTGCCGTCCTCCCGGGTGGTGAGGGTGACAAGGTCGGGGACCGCGACGATGGTGACGTCGTCGGCGATCACCAGACCTTGGTAGCCGGTGCGCTCGGTCTCGGAGCCTGCCAGCGCGTCCGGCGGGACGGACTCGGCCGCCGGCAACTGCAGGGCGTACCTGCCGGGAGCGGGGATGCGTTCGGCCAGCGCCCCGCCGGTGGCGGCGACCGTCACCTTGATCGTCCGGGCCTGGTCGTTGATGGTCTTCTCGAGGACCCGAGGCGACTTGCTGAAGCTGAGGCCCCCGATCTCCTCCACCACCTGCCCGTTCCGGAGCACCTTCAGGGCGTAGTCCTCGGTCGCCTGACCACCCTCGGGGGGAGGGGAGGGGGCGACGAACTCGACCTCGTACCCGGTGGCGCCCGGGTCGGTCGCCTCGACGGTCATGGCGGCCAGCTCGGCGTGCGAGGCGGCAGCCAGCTCGAGCATGGGGGGCCGGGCACCGCCGCGTCCGGACACCCTGACGATGTAGGCCTGGGTGCCGCCGTTGTCGAAGTAGCCGCGGACGGCGTACGGCAGCAGCGCCCCGGGCGCGAAGCCGCCGTAGATCCGCTCGTACTGCGGCCAGCTCGTCACCAGTTGCGGCTGGACCCCGTCCGGGTCATCGAGGTCGCCCTCGGCAGGGACGTAGGTGGCCGTCAGCCCGATGAAGGCGGCGATCGCTGTGCCGACCCCCTGGATGGGCATGGAGCCCGAGGGCTGCTCCTCGATGTAGATGCCGGGTGTGGCGTAGCTGGTCGCCATGGTTGCCTCCTTGGGTGGACGCGGGTCAGCGCCCGAGATGATGG
>JAEYUH010000214.1 GCA_023432725.1 Actinomycetes bacterium
TCGACGTCCGCGCTCGGTTCGGAGCCGCGCAGGGTGGGCAGGCCGGCCTCGCGGGCCACCGCGATCGCCCGCGCCTTGTTGCCGGTCAGTTCCAGCACCTCGTGGCGCGGGCCGATGAACACGATGCCCGCCGTCTCGCAGGCCTGGGCGAGGTCGGGGTTCTCCGACAGGAAGCCGTAGCCGGGGTAGATGGCGTCGGCGCCGGCGCTCTTCGCCGCGGCGATGATGCCGGGGATGTCGAGGTAGGCCCGCACCGGGTGGCCCTGCTCGCCGATCTGGTAGGACTCGTCGGCCTTGAGGCGGTACTCGGCGTGCCGGTCCTCGTAGGGGAAGACGGCAACCGTGGCGACGCCGAGTTCGGTGGCGGCGCGGAACGCGCGCACGGCGATCTCGCCTCGGTTGGCGACCAGGACCTTGCGGAACAACGGATCCTCCTCGGCTCGGGTGGGGTCAATCTACAAGCTCGGCAGCGGCGACCGGGAGGGCGGGACGGCGGCGGTGGGCGTCAGGCAGTGCCTTGCCAGACCTCGCGCACCCGCGCCGCCTGTCGCCGTCCGAACTCGCGTCCGGCAGCGAGCGCGCGGGTGGCCCGGCCCGCCACCACAGGGTCGAGACCGATGGCGCGGCGCGATTCCCGGTCGGGTTCCAGCAGCGCCAGCCGGGTGCCGTCGAGCAGTTTCGCCTGCTCCGTCGGACGGCGGTGCGGCCGGGCCGAGGCGCTGAACGGGGCGATCGCCACCACAGCCTGCGCACCGTGGGCCAGGTCGAGGTTCACCAGCGAGCGCAACCCGCCGTCGAAGTGGGGACGGCCCTCCACCAGCACCGGCGGGAACACCCCGGGCAGCGCACAGGTTGCGGCCACCGCGTGCGCCAGCGGCACCCCGCTGCCGGCTGTGAAGTAGGCAGGACGCCCGCTCAGCGCATCCACCGCCACGATCACCAGCCCTGACGGCCAGTCCACGCCGGTCAGCCCGGTACCCAGCGTGGCCGCCCACTCCTCGCTGCGCTCCTGGCTCCAGTCCTGGGCCAGCGCTGCCCTGCCGAGCCAGACCAGGGCGTGCCGCCGGCTGGGCCAGACCTGCGCGACGCCCAGCCGCGCGATCGCGGCAGGGCGCACCAGCCGGCCGTCCACCGGCAGGCCGAGCAGCAGTTCGGCGGTCGCCGACGGCGTCCGCCCCAGCGCCAGGTGGGCGCCCACCAGGGCGCCTGCCGAGGTACCGATGATCCGGTCGGCGTCGGCGAGCCGGAGGCCCTCGTCGGCCAGCCCGAGGACCACCCCGAGCTGCCAGCCCCCGCCGGTGACGGCTCCGGCGCCCAGGCACAGCACCCGCTCTCCCATGGCTCCATCTTGCCCGCCGCCAGAGCTCGCGGACCGCCCGCGCGCCGTCGGTAGGGTGTCGCCATGGCGGTCGGGGCGGTGCGCGAGCCGGGGACGTTGCTCGACGCCTACCGCCACCATCCCGCCCGCGCCGGCTTCGACGAGGTGGTGGACGGGACCGGTATCCGTCCCCACCAGGTGGAGCTGGCAGCCGCCATCGAAGCCCACGGCCTGCCCGGGCTGCTCGCCGCCCGCACCGAGGCCCGCGGGTTCGTGCTCGACGAAGGGGTGGTGTACGGCTCACCCGAGCAGCGCACCAGCCGGCTGTGGAGCGTCGACCCGCTGCCCGTGGTGCTGGCCGCCCAGGAATGGGAGCACCTGCAGGCGGGCCTCGACCAGCGCGCCCGGCTGCTCGACCTGCTGCTGGCCGACCTGTACGGCGAGCGCACCCTGGTGCGGCGCCGCATCCTGCCGGCCGCCGCCGTGCTGGGCCACCCCGGCTTCGCCAGGCAGGCCGACCGGGTGGCCGCCCCGACCGGCCGCCGGCTGCTACTGGCCAGTACCGACCTCGGCCGCGACGCGTCCGGTGGCTGGCGGGTGATCTCCGACCGCACCGAGGCGCCGTACGGCACCGGGTACGCGATGGTGACCCGGCGGATCGTCAGCCGCGTGATGGCAGGGCTGCACCGGACCAGCGACCTGGCCCGGCTGCGCGGCTTCTTCCACGCCATGACCTCGGCGCTGATGGGCGCCGCCCCCCGCCAGGCGGAGTCGCCCCGGGTGGTGGTGCTCTCCCCCGGCCCCGGCAGCGAGACCGCGTTCGACACCAGCTTCCTGTCCACCATGCTCGGCTTCCCCGTCGCCGAGGCCGACGACCTGCTCACCTCCCACGGCAGGGTCTGGCTGCGGGCAGGCGACCGGCTCGAGCCGGTGGACGTCGTGGTCCGCAGGGTCAGCGGTCCGCTCAGCGACCCGCTGGAGTTCCGCGGCGACTCCCAGGTCGGGATCCCGGGGCTGATCGAGGCGGCCCGCAACGGGCGGGTGGCGGTGGTCAACCCCGTGGGCTCGGGGGTGCTGGACAACCCCGCCCTGCTCGCCTACCTCGAACAGGTGTCCGAGGCCGTCCTGGGCGAGCCGCTGCGGCTCAGCTCGCCGCAGACCTGGTGGTGCGGAGAGCCCGCCTCGCTCTCCCATGTGCTGGCCAACCTCGACCATCTGGTGGTCAAGCCGGTGGCGCGCGGGCACGCGTCCGTCGCCTATGGCTGGGAACTGACCACCGACGCCCGCGCAGCGCTGGCCGACCGGCTGCGCGCCGAGCCGTGGCTGTGGTGCGGCCAGGAGCCGCTGGAACTGTCCACCGCCCCGGTGGTGACGCCGGGCGGGCTGGAGCCCCGACGGTTCGTGCTGCGCGCCTTCGGGGTGGCCGGCACCGAGGGGTACGAGTTCCTGCCCGGCGGGCTGGGACGGGTCAGCGGCAGCACCAGGGAGCGGACCGTCGCCGGCCGCACCGGGGTGGCCAAGGACGTCTGGGTGCCGGCCGCCGCCGTCCGCCCCGTGGTGGAGCCGGACCGGCCGCGGCCACGGCTGGTGGCCCCGGCGCCGGCCAGGGTGCCGCCGCGGGTGGCGGGCACGCTGGTCACCATCGGGCGCTACGCCGAGCGGGCTGAGGCGACCGCCCGGCTGCTCAGGATCGCCGACGACCTCGCCGAGGACCACGCGGGCCGGCGGGCCGGCCCCGGCGCCGCAGCGATGCGGGTGCTGCTCTCCGCCGCCGAGCAGCTCACCGGTGCGGCGCGGACCGCGTCCGAGGCTGAGGTCGACTATCTGCGGCGGGCCGCGCTCGACCCCGCGCTGCCCGGCGGCGTGGCAGCGAACGTCGCAGTCCTGATCGAGGGCGCCCAGCACGTCCGCGACCTGATGAGCCTCGACACCTGGAGCGTCTTCGGCCGGCTGGAACTCACCCTCGCCGCCGACTCCGACGGCGACCACCCGGTGCAGGCGCTGCTCGACGACGTGCTCGAGTCGCTGCTGGCCTACGCCGGGATCCTGTCCCAGAGCATGGTGCGCGACTCGTCATGGGCCTTCCTGGACGCCGGCGGGCGGCTCGAGCGCGCCCGGCGGACCGTCGAGCTGTTGCAGGCGACGATGCTGTCCGGCCAGCCCGCCGCCGTGACGGAGCTGGTGGCCGACGCGGTGCTGCGGGTGTGCGAGAGCATCATCACCCACCGCCGCAGGGCGGCCGCGGGGACCGGCCCCGCGGAGGCGTCGGAGTCGGTGTTCGCGCTGCTGCTGCAGGACGAGTCCAACCCGCGTGCGGTGACGCACCAGCTCGCCGCGCTGGCCGCCGACCTGCGGCTGGTGGGCGACGACGCGCTGGCCACCCAGGCCGACGACCTGCGGGCCCGGTTCGCCGCGCCGATCGTCGACCCCGCCCGGTGGCTGGCAGGCCTCACCGCCGAGCTGGCGGGACTGGACGCCCGGATCGCCGCGCGGCACTTCGTCCGTCAGGCCACCCGGCGCTCCGCGGAGAGCCTGCAGATCTCGTGGCGACAGGAGGAGTGGTGAGCGGCGAGTCCGGCGTCCGGCGCTACCTGGTCGAACACACCACCAGGTACTCCTACGACGCCCCTGTGGAGGCCGTCTACAACCGTGGGCTGCTGCGGCCGCGCGACACCGAGTGGCAGGTGGTGCTGGCCAGCGACCTGCACGTCACCCCCGAGCCCGACCAGGTCTCGGAGCACCTGGACTACTTCGGCAACCACTCCACCTACCTGGAGAGCCGGGAGCCGCACACCGAGTTC
>JAEYUH010000217.1 GCA_023432725.1 Actinomycetes bacterium
GACCTGCCGCCGCTGCAGGTGGCCGCCAACGTCTTCGGCGGCGACGTCCCGCTGGCGACGGCGGCCGACGCGGTGGCGTGGCGGAACCTGCCGGCCCAACCGCTGACCGCGGACGCGGGCAGCTTCATCCCGCGCTGGACCGCCGACCACCTGACCCTGCTGGTGACGGTGGCCGCGGACAGCTCGGACGCGATCGAGGTGCAGTACGAGGGGACCACCTACCGGGTGGGCTCCGACGGCAGCGCTGAGGTTCCGGTGGCGGTCTTCGACGACGCCGGCGGGTGGCGGGCCGCCGTCCAGCTCCCGCACGCAGGGGTGGCGGTCGGTGGCTCGGCGCAGCTCGATCTCAGGGTGCTGGCGGGATCCACGGTGGTCGGCGCCTGGAACTCTCCGGGGGCCACGGGGACGCTGACCTTCCTGGAGGACCTGTCGACCGTCGACGTGGAGGCCGCGGGCACCGCACCGGTGATCGACGGGTCCGTCGACGACGTGTGGCAGGCGGCGGCCTCCGTCCACACCGGCAACACCGTGGAGGGCAGCGCCGATGGCGCGACCGCCGAGGTGCGGACGCTGTGGGCCGACGACACGCTCTACGTGCTGTTCGAGGTGGCCGATCCGGTGCTCGACGTCTCGGGCAGCGACCCCTGGGTGCAGGACTCGGTGGAGCTGTTCATCGACGCCGGCAACGCCAAGAACGGCGGCTACCGCGATTCCGACTCCCAGATGCGGGTGAGCGCCACCAACTCCCGTTCCTTCGGTACCGGCGACCAGGCTGCCCAGTCCGCGCGGCTGGCCAGCGCGACTGCCGAGGTCGAGGGTGGGTACGTCGTCGAGCTGGCGGTGTCGCTGCTGGGTCAGGGCGGCGCCGACACCTTCCAGGGCCTGGACTTCCAGGTCAACGACGGCAGGGGTGGCACCCGGTACTCGGTGCACACCTGGGCCGAGCCCACCGGCACCGGCTACCAGACGACGGCCCGCTGGGGCGTCGGCCACCTGCTGCCGGCGGGCAGCAGCGAGCCGGTGCCGCCGGCCGAAGCCGACCTCGTCGACAGCACCCGCGGCTCCGTCCAGGCGCCGGCGTCCGCCCGCCAGGGTGACTGGATCCAGCTCGTGGTGGGCGCAGCCCACGCCAACGAGGCGGTCCACGTCTGGCTCTTCTCCGAGCCGGTCCACCTCCTGGCCGGGGTGGTGTCCGCTTCGGGCACGCTGAACGTCCAGATCCCGCCCGACACTGCGGTCGGCCCGCACAAGATCGCGGTGACCGATCTGCTCGGCGCCCTGATCGGCTGGGACGACATCGCGATCGGCGCTCCTGGTGATGCTGCGGTCAACCTGGTGCCGCCGTCGATCAAGGGAAAGCCGGTGGTCGGAGCCACGGTGAAGGCCGACAACGGGATCTGGGCCACCGGGGCGAAGGTCAAGCTGAAGTTCTCCTACCAGTGGAGCCTCGACGGCGTCCCGATCCGGAAGGCGACCAAGGCGAGCTACCAGATCGCCGCGGCTGACGTCGGCAAGGCGCTGACCGTCACCGTCACGGCCACCGCGAGGGGGCTCGACCCGGTGTCGGCGACCTCGGCCGCCGTGAACGTGCTGGCCAAGCCGATCACCAACAAGGCCAAGCCCAAGGTGATCGGGGTGCCGCTGGCCGGCCTGCCGGTGACCCTCTACCGCGGGAAGTGGGAACCGGCCAGGGCGAAGCTGTCCTTCCAGTGGGTGCTCGACGGTGTCGACATCCCCGGCGCCACCTCACACCTCTACTGGGTGAAGAAGGCTGATGCCGGCAAGCGACTGGCAGTGCGGGTGACCGCCAGCGCCAGCGGCCACGAGTCGCTGACCGTCACCTCGGACGCGGTGAAGGTGCTCGGCAGGCCGAAGAAGTAGGACCCGGTCGCCGTCCCGTCCGCTGAGCCCGCGGGCGGGGCGGTGGCCGCCGGGTGAGGCCAGTACCTAGACGGCGTCGGCCCGGCGCAGCATCACGGGGGTGCCCGCCTCGACAGTGCGCGAGACCGTGCAGAGCCGCTGGTGGGACTGCTCGAGCGCCGTGGGCAGCCGCAGCCGGGCGGCGTCCCCGTCCTCGCCGGCGGGGAAGGAGACGGTGAAGGCGACGTCGATGTCGGCCAGGATGTTGCCCCCGCCGCTGTCGCGTCCCTTCTGGCCGCTCGCCCTGATCACGAACTCGTCCGGCTCGGACCGGCGGGCGGTGATGCTGTCCACGTCGATCGCCGAGCACCCTGCTATCGCCGCCAGCAGCAGCTCGACCGGGCTGAACGAGTCCGGGTCCGTGCCCGACATGGTGATCTCGGTGCCCCGGGCGTTGCGGGCGCGGAACATCCCGGCGGCGTCACGGGTGACGACGACCTCGGTACGGGGGGACTGCGCGGCGGGCACTGCAACTCCTTGGGTGGGGACTTTGGTCCACCCTACCGGCGGTGATTCGGTGCCGGCGGCGACGGGGTGGGACTATGGCAGCGATGCGGCTCGACCAGATGATCCCCGACTCCGGCGGCGACGACCCCGACGCGCTCTACGAGGCGTTCGTCGGCTGGGCCGCCGGCGACGGCCTGACGCTGTACCCGCACCAGGACGAGGCGATCATCGACATCCTGACCGGGGCGAACGCAATAGTCACCACCCCGACCGGCTCGGGCAAGACCCTGATCGCCACGGCCGCCCACTTCGCCTGCCTCGCCGCCGGTGGCCGCAGCTACTACACAGCGCCGATCAAGGCGCTGGTGAGCGAGAAGTTCTTCGCGCTGTGCGACACCTTCGGCGCCGACAAGGTGGGGATGGTGACCGGCGACGCCGCCGTGAACCCCGACGCGCCCATCGTGTGCTGCACAGCCGAGATCCTCGCCAATCTCGCGCTGCGCGAGGGCAGGGCGGCACAGGTCGACCAGGTGGTGATGGACGAGTTCCATTTCATCGCCGATCCCGACCGCGGCTGGGCCTGGCAGGTGGCGCTCGTGGAGTTGCCGCAGGCCCAGTTCGTCATCATGTCGGCGACCCTCGGCGACGTCACAGGACTCGCCCGCTCCCTGGCCGGGCGGACCGGCCGTCCGGCCAGCGTGATCGGTGGCGCGGTCCGTCCGGTGCCGCTGGAGTACAGCTGGTCGACCCGGCCGATCCAGGAGACGGTCGAACTGCTGCTGCGGGACGCGAAGGCGCCGGTGTACATAGTCCACCCGACCCAGGCCGCTGCCGTCGAGCGGGCCCAGGCGCTGCTCAGTTCCGGGCTGGCCGACAGGTCGAACCGCAGGGCGCTGGTGGAGGCGATGCAGGGCTTCCGGTTCGCCGGAGGCTTCGGGCAGACCCTTGCCAAGCTGCTGAACTCCGGGATCGCGGTCCACCACGCCGGGATGCTGCCGCGGTACCGGCGGCTGGTCGAGACCCTCGCCCAACGCGGCCTGCTGAGCGTGATCTGCGGCACCGACACCCTCGGCGTCGGCATCAACGTCCCGATCCGCACCGTGCTGTTCGCCAGCCTGTCGAAGTTCGACGGACGCCGGCAGCGCATCCTGCGGGCCCGGGAGTTCCACCAGATCGCCGGCCGGGCGGGTCGTCCCGGGTTCGACACGGTGGGCTACGTGGTGGGCCAGGCGCCCGACCACGTGGTCGAGAACGAGAAGGCGCTGGCCAAGGCCGGCAACGACCCGAAGAAGCGCCGCCAGGTGCAGCGGAAGAAGGCTCCCGAGGGTTTCGTCGCCTACACCGACGAGACCTTCGCCCGGCTGACCGAGGCCGAGCCGGAGCCGCTGGCGGCGCGGATGCGGATCACCCACGCGCTGCTGCTCAACCTGCTGCAGCGCGACCAGGACACCGCCGTCGCGGTGCGTGAGCTGATCGACTCCAGCGCCCCCGACCCGGCGGCGCGGCGCCGCCTCTACCGCCGTGCCCTGCAGTTGGGCAGGTCGCTGCTCGGCGCGGGAGTGGTCACCCGGCTGCCCGAACCGACCCCTGGCGGACGCCGGTACGCGCTGCACGTCGACCTGCAGCACGACTTCGCGCTCAACCAGCCGCTGAGCGCCTTCGCGCTGGCTGCCCTTGACCTGCTCGACCGCGAATCACCCAGCTATGCCCTGGACGTCGTGAGCGTGATCGAGTCGACCCTCGAGGACCCGAAGGCTGTGCTGGTGCAGCAGCTGTTCCGGGCCAAGGGCGAACTGCTCGCCGAACTGAAGGCGGACGGGGTGGAGTACGAGGAGCGGCTGGAGTTGCTCGACGAGGTGACCTGGCCCCGGCCGCTGGCCGACCTGCTCGAACACGCCCACCAGGTGATGGTGGCGGGCCACCCGTGGCTGGCCGAGACCCCGGTCTCGCCGAAGTCGGTGGTGCGGGACATGGCGGAGCGGTCGATGACCTTCGGCGAGTACGTGGCGTTCTACAAGGTGCAACGCAGCGAGGGCCTGGTGCTGCGCTACCTTTCCGACGCCTACCGGGCGCTGCGACAGACGGTGCCGGAGTCGGCGCGGACGGACGAGTTGGAGGACCTGATCCAGTGGCTCGGTGAGGTCACCCGGCTCACCGATTCCTCGCTGCTGGACGAGTGGGCCCGGCTGACCCGGCTGTCCGGGGCAGGGCCTGCCGAGGAGCCGCCGCCACCCACCCGGTCGGTGACAGGCAACGAGCGGGCCTTCCGGGTGCTGGTGCGCAACGCCATGTTCCGGCGGGTTCAGCTTGCCGCCGACGACGACATCGAAGGGCTGCTGGCGCTGGACGCCGGCGACCCCGGCCGCACCATGAGCTTCACCGAGTGGGACAGGGCGCTGGGGGAGTACTACGACGAGCACGACGACATCGGCCTGGGTC
>JAEYUH010000223.1 GCA_023432725.1 Actinomycetes bacterium
TCGCCGGTCGGCTCGGGGTCAGGCTCGGGATCGGCCGGCTGGGCCTGGGTGGCCAACCACGCGGCGATGAACAGCACCAGGGTGGCGAACAGGTTGAGGAACAGCATGAGGACGATCAGCGAGCCGAAGACCGTGGCCGTGACATTCCTGCTGAACGCCTGGACCACATAGCCGGCGACCAGTTGGAGCACCAGCAGGCTGGCGGCCCCCGTCCCCGCCCCCACCCACAGGTGCGCCGGGGAGATGGGGTGCGGGGTGAACCAGGTGTAGAGCAGCCAGAACATCCCGGTGCCGGCGGCGAAACCGACAGCGAGGCTGATCAGCCGCAGGGCCAGCGACCAGCCGAAGCCGGACGACAGGCCGAGGGCCGAGCCGATCTGGTCGGTCAGCCAGGTCGCGGCGAAGGACGCGCCGAAGGTCAGCGCGATTCCCAGCAGCAGCGCCACCAGACCGGCAAAGTTCGCCAGCACGTCCAGGGGCAGCGGCAGCAGCTTGCCGGGGTTGTCGACGTCCTCCCGCATCAGCAGCCGAACCGCCCGCTTCAGGTTGCCGAACCAGCTTGAGCCGAACCAGAAGCCGACAGCGATACCTGCCAGGCCGAGAGTCGCCCAGTTCGCGAGGTAGTTCTCGATGACGTCAAGGATCTGCTGCAGGGTGGCGTCGTCGCTGACGCCCGCGAACTGGGCCTCGATCCATTCCTTGAGCGCCACCACCAGGTCGGGCTGGAAGACGGTGAGGATCAACCCGAGCACCGAGAAGGCGAGCATCAGGATCGGTACGAGGCTCAGCACCGAGAAGTAGGCGATCGCCGCCGACAGCTGGGCGCCACCGCGCAGGTTGAACCGCTCGACGGCGCGCAGCACGTGCGCCACCAGCGTGCGCTCGGAGAACCGTTGCCACCACTTGACCATCGGCTACCCCGTCAGCGTGCAGGCCAGGTTGCGGTCACCGAAGGCGTTGTCCACCCTGCCCACGGGCGGCCAGTACTTCTCGGTGGCACCCTCCCCCACCGGGCCGCGCGGGTTGCCGGCCGGCACCGCCGCCTGCTCGCGGGAGTACGCGTGCCCCCACTCCGAGGCCAGTACCCGTTGCAGCGGGTGCGGTGCGTTGACCAGCGGGTTGTCGTCGGCGGGCAGTTCGCCCTCGGCGACCGCCGCGATCTCGGCGCGGATCGCGGCCATCGCGTCGCAGAACCTGTCGAGTTCGTAGCGTGACTCGCTCTCGGTCGGTTCGACCATCAGGGTTCCCGACACCGGGAAGCTCATCGTCGGGGCATGGAAGCCGTAGTCGATCAGCCGCTTGGCGACGTCTTCCACGGTGATCCCGCACCGCCGGGTGATCTCGCGCAGGTCGACTATGCACTCGTGGGCCACCAGCCCGTTGCTGCCGGTGTACAGGACGGGGAAGTGCTCCGACAGCCGGGCGGCGACGTAGTTGGCGTTGAGGATCGCCAGCTGCGAGGCCTCCCGCAGCCCGTCCGCGCCCATCATCGCGATGAAGGCGTAACTGATCGGGAGCACGCCGGCCGAGCCATAGGGGGCGGCACTCACCGGTCCGTAGCTGGTCGCGGGACCGGCCGTCGGCACCACGGGGTGGCCGGGAAGGTACGGCGCCAGGTGGGCCTTGACCGCCACCGGACCGACGCCCGGCCCGCCGCCACCGTGCGGAATGGCGAAGGTCTTGTGCAGGTTGAGGTGGCTGACGTCCGCCCCGAACCGTCCCGGACCGGCCAGCCCCATCAGCGCGTTCAGGTTGGCGCCGTCGACGTACACCTGGCCACCGGCCTCGTGGACGAGCGTGCAGATCGTCGAGATCGTGTCCTCGAACACCCCGTGGGTCGAGGGGTAGGTGACCATGATCGCC
Source organism: Actinomycetes bacterium (assembly GCA_023432725.1). Lineage (GTDB taxonomy): Bacteria > Actinomycetota > Actinomycetes > Propionibacteriales > Propionibacteriaceae > Propionicimonas. The sequence continues at coordinate 1,864 of JAEYUH010000223.1, forward strand.
GCGAGGTCATCGGAGTGCTCCGCCACCTTGGCGCGCAGGTCGGCCAGGTCGACCGAGCCGTCGGACGCGGTCGCCACCACCACCACCCGCATCCCCGCCATCGCGGCCGAGGCGGCGTTCGTGCCGTGGGCGGAGGCCGGGATGAGGCAGACGGTCCGTCCGGACTCTCCCCGCGCAGCGTGATAGCTGCGGATCGCCATCAGGCCGGCGAACTCCCCCTGGGCGCCGGCGTTGGGCTGGACGCTCACCCGGTCGTAGCCGGTGATCGCCGCCAGCCACTGGCCGAGCTCGTCGATCAGCTCGAGGAACCCGGCGGCGTCCGGCTCGGGGACGAACGGGTGCAGGTTGGCGAAGCCCGGGTAGCTGATCGGTTCCAGCGCCGCGGCAGGGTTGAGCTTCAGCGTGCAGGAGCCGAGCGGGATCATCCCGCGGTCGAGCGCGAAGTCGCGATCGGAGAGGGTGCGGACGTAGCGCATGAACTCAGTCTCGCTGCGGTAGCGGGAGAACACCTGGTGGGTGAGGAACGGCAGGTCGCGGGCGTGGTCGGCCAGCGACCCGACCGGCTCGGCGTCCGGGCTAGCGCCGAAGACCGCCGCCAGCTCGGCGAGGTCGGCAGGGGTGACATCCTCACCGACACTGATCGCCAGGTGGTCGTCGTCGATAGCCCGCAGGTGGATCCCGCGCCGCCGGGCCTCGGCAACCAGGTCTGCGGCCCGGCCCGGCGCCGCAACGGTGAGGGTGTCGAAGAAGGTGTCGCCCGCCAGTGCGTACCCGGCCGCCCGGAGCATGCCGGCCACGCCGCGGGTGGTGTCGTGGATCTGCCGCGCGATCGCGGTGAGCCCGTCCGGACCGTGGTACACGGCGTAGAAGGCGGCCACCACGGCGAGCAGGACCTGCGCGGTGCAGATGTTGGAGGTGGCCTTCTCGCGCCGGATGTGCTGCTCGCGGGTCTGCCAGGCCAACCGGAACGCCGGGGTGCCCTCGGCGTCCCTCGACAGCCCTACCAGGCGACCCGGCAGCTGTCGTTCCAGCCCTGCCCTGACGGCGAGGTAGCCGGCGTGCGGGCCGCCGTAGAACAGCGGGACGCCGAACCGCTGGCTGGAGCCGGCGACAACGTCGGCGCCCCAGCTGACCGGGGCGGTCAGCAGGGTCAGCGCCAGCAGGTCGCAGGCGGCGATCACCTGAGCACCGTTGTCGTGCGCGGTCCTGGCGATCGCAGCGAGTTCGGAGACGGGCCGGAGCCGTCCGTCGGCGGCCGGCAGCTGCACCACGACCGCGAACGCCTCGGTGGTCTGCAATGCCTCGACCAGCGAATCACCCGCCACCACAACCTCGATGCCGACCGCCGCGGCGCGGGTTCGCAGCACGGCGAGGGTTTGCGGCAGCACGCCGGGATCGACGACGACGGCGGAGCCCTTGCGAACCGCACGCCGGGCGAGCGCCACCGCCTCGGCCACGGCGGTGGCCTCGTCGAGCAGGGAGGCGCCGGCGAACGGCAGGCCGGTGAGGTCGCACACCATGGTCTGGAAGACCGCCAGCGCTTCCAGCCTGCCCTGGCTGATCTCGGGCTGGTAGGGGGTGTAGGCGGTGTACCAGGACGGGTTCTCGAGCACGAGACGGCGGATCACCGGCGGGGTCAGCGTGCCGTGGTAGCCCAAGCCGATCATGGCGCGTCCGGGACGGTTGCGGCCGGCCAGTTCGGCGAGCCGGGCCTGGACCTGCGCCTCGGTGAGCGCCGGCGGAAGGTCGAGCGGAGCGGTGTCGCGGATCTCGTCCGGGATCGCGGCGTCAGCGAGGTCGGAGAGCGAGGAGTATCCGAGCTTCGCCAGCATCAGCCCGGTGTCGTCTGCCGATGGCCCGAGGTGGCGCAGCCTGAAGTCCGTCATGGGTGCCCTTCTTCGTTCTCGACGCACCCACCAACCTACTGCAGGAGTGCCTCTCCCCTACCCGGTGGCGCGCTGCTGGCGGCGCCGCGACAGCTCGTCGGGAAGAGCTGTGTGCTCGTTGTGTTCGGCACGCTCGGCGGGAAGCTCGAGCAGCGAACCCTCGAGGTCGCGCCACACCCCGCCGAGGGCGATCCCGAACATTCCCTGGCCGCCGCGCAGCAGGTCGACCACCTCGTCGTCGGAGGTGCACTCGTAGACCGACACCCCGTCGCTCATCAGCGTGACCTCGGTCAGGTCCTGGACGCCGCGGGCGCGGAGGTGGTCGATGGCGGTGCGGATCTGCTGCAGCGAGACCCCGGCGTCGATCAGCCGCTTGATGACCTTGAGGATGAGGATGTCGCGGAAGCTGTACAGCCGCTGGGTGCCCGACCCGCCGGCCGGACGGATCTCCGGCACGACCAGGCCCGTGCGGGCCCAGTAGTCGAGCTGGCGGTAGGTGATGTCGGCGGCGCGGCAGGCGACCGGGCCGCGGAACCCGAGGTCCTCGGGCAACGGCGAGAAGTCGCCGTCGAACAGGGTTTCCTGTGCCTTGGTCACGTCGTCCTCGATCCACTCCGGTGATGTGCCGCTGCCATAGGACGGTAACCGCCGCCGCTCCCGACGGTCAACGACACGCCGAACCCGCGCCGGACCCGTGCCGAGTCTCAACCCCAGGCTCAGGGTTGCGGCCCAGTACCGGTCCCAACTCAGAAGTCGTCGGGGCTGACCGAGTCGAGGAACTCGCGGAACTTCTCGACCTCTTCCTCGCCGCCGGCAGGTTCTTCGGTCACCAGCTGCACTCCGGCCTCGTCGAGCACCTCGTCGGCACACCGGATCGGGCAGCCGGTGCGCAGCGCGAGCGCGATCGCGTCCGAGGGCCGGGCGGCAAGGGCCGTCCCCTGCACCATCAGCTCGGCGTAGAACTGGCCGTCCTCGAAGCCGACGATCCGCACCTCGTCCAGGCTGCCCGTCAGCGCCGTCAACAGGTCGGACACCAGGTCGTGGACGCAGGGGCGCGACGGGTCGGGCTCGTCGGTGGCCGACACGATGGCCGCCGCTCCCCCTGCGCTCATCCAGATCGGCAGCAGCCGGCCGCCCCCGGCCTCCTGCAGCACGACGACGGGCGGTGTCCCGGAGGTGCTGACCCTGACCTCCACGACGCTGAGCTCCCGCACGGCGAGACCCCCTTACTGCGGCAACTGCGACCGCATGATCGCAGCGTGGGCGTGCAGCACCAATTGCATCACCTCAGCGGGTAGCTGGCGTGACGCGGGGTTGCGGCGCAGGTGGGGTGCCACCGCCTGCTCGATCAGCCCCACCTCGCGCTCGGCGGCCTGCTTGATCACGCGCAGGTGTCGGGCGTCGATCCCGAAGGCGCCCAGCTTGCGGGCGATCACCGCGACAGTGAGGGCGTCGCGCCCGTAGTAGACGGTGCCCCGGCGCGGCACGACGAGCGCGTGCTTCTCCAGTTCGGTGAGCGCGGCCTCCCCCAGCCCGCTGAGCCGCAGGAGTTCCCGCCGGGTGACCCGAATCGGACGCTTCGGTGCCGGCGCCTGCGGGGTCACCACCTGGGCGGGTTCGGCGGCCTCACTGGGCGGCACCGGTGGCGCGAGCGTGGGCGGCTGCTCGCCGCGGTCCATCATGTCGAGGTGTTCGCGGATCACCTTGAGCGGCAGGTAGTGGTTCTTCTGGACGTCGAGGATGTAGCGCAGCCGGTCGATGTCGGACTCGGCGTAGCGCCGATAGCCGGACGGGGCCCGCTCGGGTGAGATCAGGCCCTCGGACTCCAGGAAGCGGATCTTCGAGATCGACACATCCGGGAAGTCCGGCTTGAGCACCGACAGCACCTGGCCGATGCTCCGCAGGCCTATGGCCATCAGGCCTGCCCGGATGGTCCGCTGAAGAAGACCATGCGGAACTTGCCGATCTGCACCTCGTCGCCGCGCCGCAGGGCCACCGGTTCCTCGATGAGCGCCCGGTTCACATAGGTGCCGTTGAGACTGTTCTCGTCGCTCACCCACACCAGCCCGTCGCGACGGGTGAAGCGGGCGTGGTGGCGCGAGACCGTGATGTCGTCCAGGAAGATGTCGCAGCGCGGATGCCGGCCGGCGGTGGTCACGTCGGCGTCGATCAGGTAGCGGGCGCCGGCGTTCGTACCGTGCGGCACCAGCAGCAGCGCGGAGCCCTCGGGCAGCGCCTCGACCGCCGCCCTGTCGTCGGCGTTGAGGTCTTCGAGCTGGATGTCGTCGGTGACGGCAGGAATGACCCGGGTGGTGTCACCGGAGACCTTGGCCAGGCTCGCCCCGCAGTGCGGACAGAAATTGCTGGCCTCTGTCACCTCGTGGCCACAGGCGGGACATCTCATCATTGTTGCCATCCTCCCTGTGCTCGGCTGCCCTAGCAGAGACTGACGCTGAGGTTGACCCTCAGCCTACCCAGAGACCTGCTCGCCGTACTCGTCGGCATCCATCAGGTCGTCGAGTTCCTCGGGGTCGGCCAGCTCGAGCTCGAACAGCCAGCCGTCACCGTACGGGTCGGCGTTGATGGTCTCGGGAGAGCCGTTGAGCAGCTCGTTGACCGCGGTCACCACGCCGGAGGCCGGCGAGAACACGTCCGACACGCTCTTGGTCGACTCGACCTCGGCGCAGGCATCGTCCACCGCGACCTCCTCGCCCACCTGCGGCAGGGAGACGTACACGACGTCGCCGAGCTGCTCGGTGGCGTAGTCGGTGATCCCCACCCTGGCGGTCGGGCCGGAGCCGAGGCGAACCCACTCGTGCTTGGCGGTGTAGCGGAGATCGTCTGGGAACACGATGGGCTCCTTGTTGATGGGGTCGGGCACTTCCGTCTTTACCATACCGACTGGCGGCGGTCGGCGGGGACGTCAGGCGGGACGCGCGAATCGCGGTGTGACAGGGGGACGTACCGACTCGACCACGATCCGCTCCTGGCTGGCGATCGCCACCTGTCCACCGATCCGCGGGTCCTGGATCTCGCTGACCAGACCGCCCCGGAAGCGCAACGCCTCGGTGAGCGCGTGCGGATCGCCGATCGCCTCGATGATGATCGGACGCTGCACCACCACGCCGTCGACTATCAGGTCCTCCCCGCGGCCGGACACCCAGGTCGAGGCGACGACCCGGATGCTGTCGTTGATCTCGATCACCTCTGCGCCGGCGTCGCGGAGTTCCTCCAAAGCGTTCAGCACCATCGAGTCGCCGACCGCCCGGGCAGGATCGCTGATCGCCACCCGGATCCCCTCCCCCGCCGCTGGGGCGGTGCCGCTCAGGATCGACAAGGCGTCGCGCCGGCGGCCCGCCTCTTCCAGCGCCACCCGCTGCCGGTCTGCGCCGCTCTGCAGCTGCTGCTGGGTCTGCCGCAGCTGGGCGATCTCCGCCTCGAGCCGGCGGGACTCGGCGGTGAGGTCGTCGAGGATGGCGATCAGTTCGGTACGCCGCAGGCTGGAGTAGTCGAGGTCGTCGGAACGGGACCGCAACTGCATGGTGATGATCAGGCCGAAGACCAGCAGGATCACCCCGACCAGCAGGTGGGAGCGGGACGGACGCAGCAGCAGCCGCGCCAGCTCGCCGGGGCCGCGGCCGGCCTCAGGCTCGGCGGCGGTCTCGCGCCCGGCTGCGTCCGGATCAGGCATGGAACAACGTCCTGCGGATCGCGGCCGCGTTGGTGAAGATCCGGATCCCGAGCACCACCACGACGGCGGTGGACAGCTGCGCCCCGACGCCGATCTGGTCACCCACCCAGACGATGAGGGCGGCGATCAGCACGTTGGACACGAAGGACACCGCGAAGACGCGGTCGCTGAAGGTTCGCTCAAGGTAGGCGCGCAGCCCGCCGAAGATGGCGTCCAGCGCGGCCACGATGGCGATCGGCAGGTACGGCTGGAGCGCCGCGGGGACCGAGGGCTGGAGGAACACCCCCAGTGCCACCCCGATCAGCAACCCGAGGATCGCGTACATGCAGTACCTCCTGTCCTCACCGTGCCACCTCTGCTCGCTCCACCCACAGGCCCGGGTCGGCGGGCAGGCTCAGCTCCGGGGCCCGGGTCAGCTCGAAGTCGACCCCGTAGTTCTGCCGCAGGTAGGCCCACCACTGCCCGCCGCTGGAGCCGGGGAACTGGCCGACCATGTCGTCCGCGTCGCCGATCGCCTCGACCCGATAGGGACGGGTGAGGGATCGGTAGTCGACGGTGATGGCGTCGCCCGCGGAGCGGATCGCGGTGCGTGAGGAGAGACGGTGGCCGTTGACGGCGATCGCCTCGGCTCCGCTGCGCCACAGCTGGTTGACGAGCTGGCGCAGGTCGGCGTCCACCAGCCTGGCCTCACGGTTGTCGGGGTCGCCGTCGTCGACGATGACCAGGACGCCCGGACCGCTCACCAGGCCCGCGCCGCTGACCGTCTCGAGCCTTCGCAGTTCCGCCCTGGTCGCGGCGTCGAGGCCCGCGCCCGCGCTCGACAGCTCACCGTTGACCCGGGCGAGATCTGCGGTCTCGGCCCGCAGTTCCTCGATCCGCCGGCCGGCCTGCTCCACCCGTGCCAGCAGTTCGTCGCGTTCCTGCTGGACCTGCGGCTCGGCGCGCAGCGTGGAGGCGAGCGAGGTGCCGGCCATCAGCCCGAAGATCAGCAGGACGGCGGCCACCACCGCCGAGCGCCGCGGCGCGGACGGGCTGGGCGCAGCGGTGTAGTAGTCGGGGTCGATCGGTTGCCGGACGATGTCGTTGAGCAGGTCCATGCTCTCGTCCACCCGGCGCTTCGGCCGGGTAGTCGTCATGGCGTGGAACCCACCGCTGCCCGCGGCAGCGGCGGGAAGCGGCGGATGACGTCGACGCCCTGCCGCAGGTAGAGGACGCCCGCCGACCAGTAGAGCAGCGTGCCCCACAGCACCAGCGCCCAGCCGAGCACCCGTGCCCACAGCTGCCAGGGGTCATCGCCGGCGCCGAGCAGCACCAGCGGAAGTCCGTACAGCAGCACGAAGGTGGCCGCCTTGCCGAGGAAGTGGACCGGCAGGCTGACGAAACCGCGCCGCCGCAGCGCGGGCCAGGTCGCGGCGAACAGCAGGACGTCCCGTGAGACAAGGATGACGGCGAGCCACCACGGCATGATGTCGCGCAGGACGAACCCGATCAGGGTGGCGAGGATGTACAGCCGGTCCGCCGCAGGGTCGAGCACCTGGCCCAGCCGCGACCGCTGGTTCCATTTGCGCGCAAGGTAGCCGTCCAGCCAGTCGGTGGCGCCGCCGGCGGCCAGCACGACGACAGCCCAGATGTCGTTGTTGCGGGCCAGCAGGAGCCACAGGAACAGCGGCACGCCGAGCAGGCGCAGCAAGCTGAGGACGTTCGGAAGCGTCCACACCCGCGTCGTGTCATAGGGTTCCCCGGCCACGCCGACAGCCTAACAACGAGTCAGGCCGGCCATGCCTGCTGGACGGCTCGGCGGGTCTCCTCCAGCAACTGCGGCAGCGCCCTGGTCTGGCCGATGATCGGCAGGAAGTTCGCATCGCCCCGCCACCGCGGTACGACGTGCTGGTGCAGGTGGGCAGCGATGCCCGCCCCTGCCACCTCGCCGATGTTCATGCCGAGGTTGAAACCTGCCGGGTGCGACACCGACCTGACGACGGCCATCGCCGTCGCGGTCAGGGACCCCAGCTCGGCCCGTTCGTCGTCGGTGGCGGCGGTGTAGTCCGAGACGTGCCGGTAGGGGCAGACCAGCAGGTGGCCCGGCGAGTACGGGTACAGGTTCATCACCACATAAGCGAGTTCGCCGCGGTGGACGACCAGACCCTCGTCATCGGCGCGCTGCGGCGCGAGGCAGAACGGGCAGGCCCCTGCGGTGTCGTCGACCGGCTTGTTCTCGCCGCCGATGTAGACCATCCGGTGCGGCGTCCACAGCCGCTGGAAGGCGTCCGGGGTGCCGGCGAAACCGCTGGGGTCCTCGGCGGTCATGGCTGCGGCCGGCGACAGGCCTCGACCAGGTCGGCGATGGCCTCGTCCACCGGGACGCCGTTCTTCTGGCTGCCGTCGCGGTAGCGGAAGGACACCGCGCCCGCGGAGGCGTCCTGCTCCCCCGCGATCAGCATGAACGGCACCTTCTGGGTCTGGGCGTTGCGGATCTTCTTGCCGAACCTGTCGTCGGAGGCGTCGACCTCGACCCGGATGCCGGCCTCCTGCAGCCGCGCTGCAACGCCGGCCAGGTACTCCTCGTACTCCGCAGCGACCGGGATCGCGACCACCTGCACCGGTGCCAGCCAGGCCGGGAACGCACCGGCGTAGTGCTCGGTGAGCACGCCGAGGAAGCGCTCGATGGAGCCGAACTTGGCCGAGTGGATCATCACCGGCTGGGTGTGGCTGCCGTCGGGGGCGGTGTACTCCAGACCGAACCGGGCCGGCTGGTTGAAGTCGTACTGGATGGTCGACATCTGCCAGGTGCGGCCGATCGCGTCCTTGGCCTGGACCGAGATCTTCGGGCCGTAGTAGGCGGCGCCGCCCGGGTCGGGGACCAGTTCCAGGCCGGACTCGCGTCCCACCTTCTCCAGGATCGCGGTCGCCTTGGCCCACTCCTCCTCTGACCCGATGAACTTGTCCTTCTTCTTGCCGTCGGCGTCGCGGGTGGACAGCTCGAGGTAGAAGTCGTCCAGGCCGAAGTCCTTGAGCAGCTTGAGGATGAAGCCGAGCAGGTGCTTGATCTCGTCCTCGGCCTGCTCGGGGGCGACGTAGGAGTGCGAGTCGTCCTGGGTGATCGAACGGACTCGGGTGAGGCCCTGCAGCACGCCGGACTTCTCGTTGCGGTAGACGGTGCCGAACTCGAAGAAGCGCAGCGGCAGTTCACGGTAGGAGCGGCCGCGGGAGCGGAAGATCAGGTTGTGCATCGGGCAGTTCATCGCCTTGATGCGGTACTTCTGGCCCTCGTCGTCCAGCTCGGGGAACATCATGTCGGCGTAGTACGGCAGGTGGCCGGAGGTGTAGAACAGCCCGTCCTTGGCGATGTGGGGGGTACCTACGTACTGGAAGCCGGCCTTGATGTGGGCGGCCCTGACGTAGTCCTCCATCTCGCGCTTGATCACGCCGCCCTTGGGGTGGAACACCGGCAGCCCGGCGCCCAACTCCTCCGGGAAGCTGAACAGGTCGAGCTCGACACCGAGCTTGCGGTGGTCGCGACGGGCCGCCTCGGCCAGCCGGTGCTGGTAGGCGGCCAGGTCGTCGCGGGTCGGCCAGGCGGTGCCGTAGAGCCGCTGCAACTGCTGGTTGCGCTGGTCGCCGCGCCAGTACGCCGCCGAGCTGCGGGTGATGGCGAACGCCTTGAGGTAGCCGGTGTGCGGGACGTGCGGGCCGCGGCACAGGTCCTTCCAGGCCACCGAGCCGTCGCGGCGGACGTTGTCGTAGATGGTCAGCTCGCCCGCGCCGACCTCGACGGAGGCGCCCTCGGCAGCGTCGTTGTTGCCCTTCAGGCCGATCAGCTCCAGCTTGTACGGCTCGGCGGCGAGTTCCTCGCGGGCCTGCTCGTCGGTCACGACCCGGCGGACGAACCGCTGCCGATCCTTGACGATCCGGTCCATCGACTTGGTGATCGCCTTGTAGTCCTCGGGGGTGAACGGCGTCGGGACGTCGAAGTCGTAGTAGAAGCCGTCGGTGATCGGCGGGCCGATCCCAAGCCTGGCCTCCACGAACAGCGACTGGACGGCCTGGGCAGCGACGTGGGCGCTGGAGTGCCGGATGATGGCGAGGCCGTCGGGGCTGTCGACAAGGACGGGTTCGACCTCGTCCCCCTCGGCGAGCACGGCGGCGAGGTCTGCCAGGGTGCCGTTGCGGCGCAGCGCGACGATCCGCTGGTCGTCGCCGAACAGGTCGAGCCCGGTAGTGCCCGTCTCGACCACCCTTGGCTCGCGCGACTCCGGACGCACCACGGTGAGGTTGACGGACACAGGGATTCCTTTCGAACGCGACCCCGCACACCCGCGCGGGTCGGGACCCATTCTGCCGCACTCCCCACCCGCCGTCCGCCGCGGCCGCCGGTGGTCGGTCGGCGATCAGGGGGTGGCGCGGGCGGTCTCGGCCTCGGGCTCCATCATGAACTCCCAGGCCAGTCCGTGGCCGAGGATGATCAGCCCGATCAGCGCGAGCGAGGCCGCCTGCAGCGCGGTCAACCCGATCACTCCCGCGAGTTCGGGGACCGCTCCCAGCACCAGCACCAGCGCGTAGAACACCGCCACCACCCACCGGTGGCGCCGGAACGGCCCGCGCGTGCCGGCGGTATCGGTCCCGACCAGCCGGATCGTGGAGACCAGACCGACGACCGCGGCCGCGGCGAACCCGGCCCGCCAGATCACCGGGTTGCCGGCGTCCACCTGGGCGAAGGTGCTCATCAGCCCTGGCAGCAGGAAGGAGAGGTAGACACCGCCGGCCAGTCGACGCCGCAGCGGGTCGACCTTCCACCCGGGGTGACGCTCCACCACCGTCCACCACAACCCGACAAGGGTGAAGCAGGTGACGGCCATCAGCGTGTAGAAATCTGCGAGGTCCATTCCACCTAGGCTGACCGGTCGGCGCCGGCGGCGGCAGGCGTGAATGTACCCCCGCTCAGTAGCCCAGGTAGCGGCCGGGCTTGTGGTTCATCGCGAGCACGAGGTTGAGGACCACAGCCCCGGCAGCGGACAGCAGCACCACCGGTGGTGCGACCACGGCGAAGGACGCAAGGATCACCAGCAGGTCGAGCCCCAGCTGGACGTACCCGGCCCGCATCCCCGCCCTCTCCTGCGCCACCAGCGCCAGGATGCTGAACCCGCCGACGCTGGAATGGTGCCGGAACAGCACGAGGATCCCGGTTCCGACCAGCAGGTTTCCGACCAGGATCGCGAACCACGGCGCCGGGGTGGCCACGGTGACCAGGCTCGGCAGGACAGCGGACAGCAGCGACACCCCGACGACCGCGAGCAGGCTGCGCACGGTGAAGCGCCACCCCTTCACCCGGACCGCCAGCAGATAGAACGGCAGGTTGACCAGGACGAACAGCCAGCTGAAGTCCCAGCCCGTGGCGTAGTGCAGCAGCAGCGACAGTCCCGCCGTCCCTCCGGTCACGGCCGACGCGGTGACCAGCAGCAGCAGCCCGAGGCTCACCAGCACGACGCCGGTGAGCAGCCCGGCGATGTCCTCGGCGAAGGTGTGAGGCTGTTGCGCGGGCAGCAGGTCGGAAGGCTCGCTCACTGGGCGTCGAACCGCTCGCGGTCGACCAGCACCGCCAGGACGCGGTCATTGGTCGCCGGATCCGCCAGGGTGATCCGAACCCCGTCCGGCTGGTAGCCGCGGACCAGGATGTCGGCGGCGTCGAAGGCGGTCAGCAATTGCTCGCGGAGCCGCTCCCCTGCGCGCAGCCAGAAGAAGTTGGCGGCGCTGTCCGGGACGCTCCAGCCCGCCGCGCGGACCGCGGAGATCACCCGGGCCCGCTCTGCCACCACGCGGGACGCCCGGGCGGCCACCTCGTCGGCGGCGGCCAGAGCGGCAATGCCCGCGGCCTGCGCGACGCCGCTGACGCCGAACGGGATCGCGGTGCGGCGCAGGGCCTCGGCGACCGGCGGATGCGCCACGGCGTAGCCGACCCGCAGCCCGGCCAGCCCCCATGCCTTGGACAGCGTCCGCAGCAGGCACAGGTTGGGGTGCGCGGCCAGGAGCTCGAGTGACGCCCTGCCGGAGGGATCGTCGGTGTACTCGACGTAGGCCTCGTCGAGTACGACCAGCACCTCGCGGGGTACCTCCGCGAGGAAGCCCGCCACCTCGTCGACGGTGAGCAGGGCCCCGGTGGGGTTGTTCGGCGAGCAGAGCAGGATCAGCCGGGTGCGGTCCGTGACGGCCGCGAGCATCCCGGGCAGGTCGTGCCGCTCGTCCGGCAGCAGCGGCACCCGGACTGCGGTAGCCCCCGCCAGCGCGACGAGGATCGGGTAGGCCTCGAAGGAGCGCCAGGCGAAGACCACCTCGTCGCCGGCCTCGCAGAAGGCGGTGATCGCCTGCTGCAGTACCGACACGCTGCCGGCCCCGACCGCCACCTGCTCGACCTCGGCACCGACGTGGCGGGCGAGCGCGGCCCGCAGCCCGTCCGCCCCCATGTCGGGGTAGCGGTTGGCGCGGGCGGCGTGCGCGGTGATCGCGTCGATCACCCCGGGCAGCGGGGGGTCGTGACTCTCGTTCGAGGCGAGCGGGGCGGTGGTGGCCGAGGCCGCGCGTCGACCGG
>JAEYUH010000239.1 GCA_023432725.1 Actinomycetes bacterium
GCCTTCCGCCGGAGTAGGCCACCGGGGCGTCGAACAGGTAGATCCCGTGCGGCCCGGCCAGGTGCGCGTCCACCAACGCGACGTGGTCACGGGCCTCGTCGGGGGTGAGCAGCTCGGCGGCGATCGCGTGGATGACCTGCAGCGCTCCGTGTCGCAGCCCCGTCACCTGGTCGCGCGGGTGCACCAGCAGGTCGGTGCCGTCGGGGCGGACGACGCCGTATCCTGCCAGTTCGCCGTCGGCCAGCAGCACCTCACGCAGCGCGGCGAGAGTCTGGTCCGCGAGCGCGTCCAGCCCGGCGGCGAGCGGGGCGTCCGGCTCCCCGAGGCCCGCCGCCAGGGTGCGCAGCGCCTCGATCTCGAGTACCGACGTCCAGGTGGAGCACATCTGTCGGGCGAGTTCGGGACGGGCGGGCTGCAGCGAGTCGTTCCAGTCGCCGTGCCCGTAGGCGGGCAGTCGCCGGTCGGCGGTGCGGCGGGAAGCCAGCCGCTCCACAGCCCGCCGGACGTGCTCGCGGACCGGTTCGGGCGCCAGGAACTCTCCGGCGCCGACGAACCGCACCGGCTCGTCCAGCACCCCGAGGTCGCCGGTGACCTGCAGGTACTCCCCCAGCGCCAGCAGCGGCCAGTAGACGACGTCGCCGTGGCTGGGCCGGTGGCCCGGGGTCGCCGCCTCCGGCAGGTAGTCGAACCACTGCGGCCAGTCGCCGTCGTCAGCCTGGCCGGCGAACACCTGCAGCAAGGTGGCGCGCAGCGCAGCGTGCTCGCCGGTGGCGAGCAGCAGCCCGACGGGTCCCTGGCAGACGTCGCGGGTGCCCCACGCCCCGCCGGTGAACTGTTCGAGCCCTCGCGGGGCCTGGTAGTGGACCGCAGCGTCATGGGCGAACCAGGGCAGCATCGCGGCCAGTTCCGCTGCCCCTGCGGCGTCGGAGTCCAGCCGCGGCACCCGCCACGGGTAGCCCGTCGCGGCGCCCGCTCCGCTCCCCGGCACCCCGATCCGGACGTCGAGGCCGCCCCGACCCACCAGGCAGCGCCACGGCAGGCCACGCCTCACCTGGTCGTCGAAGAGCGGGGCGTCGTCGACGAACCCGCCGCCGGCCAGGCTCACCCCGTCCTCGCCCGCAGCGACCGCGAGCAGCAGGTCGCACGCCGGGGTTGAGTCCGCGATCAGCCGGACGCCGCCCGCCTCGACCCGGGCGGCCACCCGCACCGTGACCTCGTCGGCCCGGTAGTGCCAGGTGCACTCGTGCCGGCCCTGGCGCCACAGGCTCGGTGCGCCCAACAGCCGCCAGCCGCCGTCCAGTCGCACCGCGATCCGGGCGCCACCGGCCCTGCTCAGCCCGGCGTAGCTGCGCCGCAGCGTCACCGCCGGGCGATCCGAGGCGTGGCCGTGGGTCAGCTGGGAGCAGAACACGCCCGCCATCCACACGGTGGCAGCGGTCTGGTCGGCGTCGGCCACCGCGGACGGGCCCAGGTGGAGGATGTGGCCGTGCGGGCGGAGCACCGCGTACTCCTTGGCGAGCCCCACCACATGCTCCTCGCCCGCGAACCCCGACCAGAAGGCGCCATCCGGGCCGCGCTCGACCAGCCGCAGGTCGCCGGCCAGCCCTGTGGCCTCGGGCTCGTCCAGGGGCACGCACGCCAGCTCGGACGCAGGGTCGAACACGGTGGCGACGGCGACCTCGCCGGTCACCACAGGGGCCTCCTGCCGCCACCCGCCCCGCGCCACGAAGTCGTCCACAACGCGCGCGTCGACCGGCCCGGTCGGGTCGAGGTGACCCGGCAGGAACACCCCGACGAAGCCTCCCCTCGCCGACTCGCCGGGGGCGAGCGTCAAGGCCGGTGTCTGCAGGGCGGCCAGGGTGTGCTCGTGCTGCCAGCGCAGCCCCGGCAGGTCGCGGGACAGGTCGAGCCCGCCGCCGGGGGCCAGCACCTGCTGGGCGTCGGTGGCCCAGCCTTCGACCCCCGTCAGGCTGGCCAGCGCGAGCCACGGGTGACCGCTGCCGGGCATGTTCTGACGGACCGCGAGGGCGGTCCCGGACCCGGTCTGGACGGGGGTCAGGTCGAGGTACTGGGAGACGTAGTACTCGTTGCGGCGCAGTTCGTCCGGCGGGGTCAGCGCGACGTCCTGGGTGAACACGACATCGACCGCCGTCGGCGCCGCGCCCCGGTTGACCACCTCCCACTGCCAGGCGTAGCCGGACTCCACGACATCGAACCACGCCGTGTAGGTCAGCTCACCCAGCCGTCCGGTGACCGCGTCGTCGGCGACCGTCGACCCGCTCGCCGGCCCCGTCATCGGGTGGGGCAGGACGCCGCCGTCGGCGTCCCGACGCCGCAACCACAGCTGGCAGGGCCCGGCTTCCAGCTCGGTGGCCGGGTACTGCAGCAGGCTCAGGTCGTCGACGGTCAGCGCGGCGAGCGCGCCGGCCCTGGTGAACTCGGCCCGCGGTGTCGGCATGGGTCCTCCTCACAGGTGGCGGGCCGGCGCTGCCAGCGCCAGCCCGTGGCCGGGGGCGAACAACGGGTC
>JAEYUH010000295.1 GCA_023432725.1 Actinomycetes bacterium
GGGCGCTCCGGCAGGTGCAGCGTCTTCTGGATGACCACCATCCCGACCAGGGCGAACGGGACGAAGACGAAGAAGTTCCAGCGCCACCCGATGGTGTCGGTGATGATCCCGCCGACCAGCGGGCCGGCGATCTGGCCGACCCCCATCACGGCGCCGACGAAGCCCATGTACCTGCCGCGCTCGCGCGGCGAGATCAGGTCGGCGATGACGATCTGCACCAGGGCCATCAGGCCGCCGATGCCGATGCCCTGGATGGCGCGGGAGACGATCAGCCAGGTGGTGCTCAGCGCGAAGCCCGACAGCACCGAGCCGGCCATGAACACCGACAGCGAGATCTGAACCAGGCGCTTGCGGTCGAGCAGGTCGGAGAGCTTGCCCCAGATCGGGGTGCCGACCGTCATCGCGAGCAGGCTGGCGGTGACGATCCAGGTGAAGTCGGACTGGGAACCGCCCAGGTCGCTGACGATCCGCGGCAGCGAGGGTGCCACCACCGTGCTGGAGATCAGCGCGACGAACATCCCCACGATGAGACCGGAGATCGCACTGAGCACCTCCCGCCTGCCCGTCGGGGGCGTTGCCCGTTCCGCTACCTGTGTGCTCGCCACGTCAGCCGTCCATCGATACTTCGTCAAATAGTTGCTCTAGATCAACCATTTTCGGAGCGGGTTCATTCCCCCGCGTGGGGAGTTGCCAGGTCAGGCCCGCGACAGGGTGCTGTCGGGGACGGAGCTGCGAACGCTGGAGGCTGTCTGTTTCCTAGCCGACCACGCGGTAGCGCAGCCAGACCACACCGTCGTCGAAGGTGGTGCAGTCCAGCCGCTGCAGCCGCTGCCCGGCCCCGTCGGAGGCGAACCACCGCCGCTCACTGCCCTCCCCCACCAGCACCGGGTGAACCAGGAGGCTCACCTCGTCCAGCAGCCCACGGTCGAGCAGGGCGGAGACCAGCCGCCCACCGGAGTCGACCCGGACGGTGTCCGCGCCGCGCTCGGTGAGTTCGGCCAGCACCGCGGCCAGGTCGACCCGTCCGCTGCCGGCCACGAACTCCTCGACACCGAAGCCGTCGGGACGCGGCGGGGTTGATTCGGTGAAGACGGCGAGCACGTCACGCCAATAGCCGGACTGACGCAGCTCCTCCCACGCCGACACCCTGCCGCGGCCGTCCACCACCGCCAGCAGGGCACCGTCCGGTGCCGGGCCGGGACCCCGCTCCGCTCGCAGGGCCGCCTCCTGGGCGAGGATCGTGTCGGCGCCGGTCAGCGTCACGTCCTCGTCCCAGGTCCCGACCAGCCCGTAGAACCGTCCGAGATCGACCTCGAAGCCGGTGGTGGCGCCGTCCAGCGACACTGCGAGGTGGGTCACGACGTAGGGGCGTTCCATGGTGGACCTCCTTCACCGGGACGCTACCCCTGCCACGGGTGGTCCGCGCCGCCTTCGGCGCACTACCTGTGACTTCGTGTTGCGAACTCGGGAGACGAAGTCACACCAAGGCCTACCTCGGCGAAGTCGGCACGCCACCACCCGCCTCCGCCTAGGCTGGGATGCCGTGGCTCCCGCCCCAGCCCGCAGCCCTCTGTACCGTCGTCGACGCGAACGGCTCAGCGCCGCCGACGCGTCCAACGTCCTGCTCGATGCCGACGACCAGGTCAACGTCTTCCTGATGGCCGGTCTGCTCGCCACCGATGATCCGGACGCAGTCGTCGACCTGGACCGCCTGCGCGCCGAGCTGGCCGCCCGGCTGACCGGCCCGGCCGCTGAAGGGCTGGCCCGGTTCAGCCAGCGGGTCACCCCTGAGCCGCCGTTGCACTGGGAGGACTGCGCTCCCGACCTGTCCTGGCACGTCCGGCGCGTCGAGCCGGTGGCCGGCCTGTCCGGCCTCAGCGGGCTGTGCGCCACCCTGATGACCCGGCCGCTCCCGCTCGACCGGCCGCTGTGGGAGCTGCTGGTGGCTCCGGGAGCAGCCCCCGGGCGCACCGGTGTCGTGCTGCGCGTCCATCACGCAGTCTCCGATGGGGTCGGCGCCGTCCGCCTGATGCAGCGCCTGTTCGGAAGTGAGCCGGCTGACCGACCGCCCGCCCCGCCCCCGCCCGGGGACGCACCCCGGCGGCCGCGGCTGGCCGGCGCACGGAGGGTTCTGGCCATGTTCCGGACGGCCATCGGTCCCACCCGGCTGCTCGGGGAGATCGGGCCGAAGCGGGGTGTCGGGTTCGCCGACGTCGAACTGGAACCCCTCGCCTCGCAGGCGCGGCAGCACGGCGCGACCGTCAACGATGCGCTGCTGGCCGCGGTGGCGGGCGCGGCGGCGACAGTCCTTCGGGCGGCGGGCGAGAGCCTCCCCGAGACCCTGCCGGTCAGCGTCCCGGTCGCCCTTCCCGACCGGGGCACCTCCGGCAACGCGGTAGGGGTGATGCGGATCCCGCTGCCGGTGCGGGAGCCCGATCCGGCAGTCCGGCTGGCGCGGATCGCGGCCGCGACCCGGCAGGCCAAGACCGAGGCCCGCGCCCAGGGCACCTTCGAACTGACCCGCACCCGCTGGGGAACCCGGATGTTCGCCTGGCTCGCCCGCCGGCAGCGCTTCGTGGCGCTGTTCGTCACCAACGTGCGCGGCCCCGCGCAGCAGCTGACGGTGGGCGGCGTGCCGCTGGTGCGGGCCTGGCCGCTCGCGCCGATCCAGGGCAATGTCCGCCTCGGGGTGGCCGCGATGTCCTATGCCGGGCGGCTCGGCGTCGCCGTCCACGTGGACGCGGCCGCGCTGCCGGCTGACCTGCTGGCCGCGGCGCTCACAGAGCAGCTGGAGCAGCTCGCCGCCGGGTGAGGTCCGGCAGCGACCGTACAGATCGGGTTCGACGGGCCCGGAACGCAGAACCGGAGCGCTCCCCGCAGGGAACGCTCCGGTGCACAGGGGTGGAGGTGGCGGGAGTCGAACCCGCGTCCTCGAGCGGCGAACCAGGACTTCTCCGGGCGCAGCCGACTAGTCGTTCTACTTGGCCCCCACCCTCACGTCGGCATGTGGCGGACAGGCCCAGTTCTCAAAAAGTCCCGCGCTGACCCGAGAACGGGGTCAGTGCAGCAAGCCTTCAAAATGAGGCCAGGAACCGAACGGAAGGCGCGTCCGGGCTGACCCTTCGGTCACTGCTCAGGCAGCGAGAGCGAAGTCAGTGCGCGATGTGTTGGCACTTATTGGTTTCCAGGAGTCGTTAACGAGATGTCCCTGGATCCTCGGCCC